>CAZBZX010000253.1:0-6633 GCA_964496465.1 uncultured Bacteroidales bacterium | reverse complement strand
TCCGCAGCTTTTTTAATTTTATCCTTATGTTTTAGCTTAGCTTTGTAAGTTAGTTTTTTAGATAAATAAAAAACATGATAAGCGATAAAAACTTGAACAACAATGCTGATTAACCAAATATAGTTATTTTGTAACCAATTAAAAATGGGACCTGCAAATAATAATAATTTAAAATCGATTGATTGTTATTGAGAGTTTCCCTTTCAACTTCCTTTTTATCTGTAATATATATCCAGTTTGTATCATTCCCGGAAACCGAGCTATAGTATTTTTCAATGGTATCTGTACGTATATAAAAGCTATTATGAATAGTAGAATATAAAAATCCTTGCCGGTAAACTTTCAGGTCAATCCCGGATTGAAAAATAAAATTCTTATAAAAATAATTGATCCCTGCCCCTCCTTTTATTCCCGGCAATCCTGTTAAAGTTGAATTTATTTGTTTTACCAGACTGTCATTATTATCTGAAAATAAAGTGAAAAAATCATAGCCGGTTGACAGGTTAAAATTTAAGGCAAAGTAATTTTTCTTTCGGTATTTTTTTGTTTTATCCTTGCTTGGTTTCACTTCCTTTTGTATTAAAACAGTATCTTATATAATAGCAGTATCGGTAAAATATTCTTGCACTGTGTCATAAACAACTACTTTCAAAGTATCTTTATAAATTAAAAGTAATGTATCTGCATATACCTTATCAGTACCATATTTTTCTAATTCAACTGGTAACTTAATATTCTCAACGAGAGTTTCAAGTTTTTTTATCTCCTGGAAATTTTTATCTGATTGAGGTAATTTATATAGAATTATTTGATTCCTAACTTCCTTATAACCAATATTATATCTTTTTAATAAAAGGGTTAACACATCAGAAACCTTTTCGCTTTCAAATTTACAACGTACCAAAACTTTTTTAGGGATTAAATCTGCATTATAAGAAAAATTTATAGAAGAAGCTTCGCTTACCATATTTATTGCTTCAATTAAACTTTTATCAATAATTGAGATAGTAATTTTTTTTTCTAATAATAAATTTTGCCCATAATTAATACTTGTATAAAGTATTAATATAAACACAATTATAAAATTTCTTATTATTTTCATATTAAAAAAGCAACTAATTGCAACCCTCTCCCTTGATACAAATAATGTTATTATTTTTATCTATTGTAAGATTAAAAGTGCATTTGATAATTTCAAGTACATTGTCAAGTGGTTGATTATCAAATTTTGCAATTAGTTCGCAGTTTTTAAGGTTTTCATCTAACGATACAGTAATATGAAATACATCTTCAATAACCTTAACTACATCCGTCATTTTAGTATTTTCAAATATCAGCACCCCTGTTTTCCAGGCATCAAAATTAGGATTAGTATTTATTGATTTTTCAATAGAATCGTTTTGCATAAAAACAATGCCTTTCTCACCTTTTGTTAAAAATATATATTCTTCCTTCTTATCTTTAATATCCATAACTTTTACTTTACCAGTTTCAACAATAACTTCAACTTTCCCATCTTGTTTTGTATTAACATTAAAAGAAGTACCTGTCACTTCTATTTTAGCTTTTCCGCAAAAAATAATAAACGGGATTTCTTTATTTTTTTGTACTTCAAAAAATGCCTCACCTTCCAATTCAATATTCCTGGTTTTTTTATTAAACCCTTTTGAATATTTAATTTCCGAGTAATTGTTAAGCACAACTTCTGATCCATCTGGCAATATATGTTTCTGTGTTGTATCGAATGATTGTACAATAATTTCTTTTTGGGTAATAGTATATAATTGCCATATACCAATAAATAAAACAATTATCGCAGCTATTCGCAAAAATGTTTTTAAATATATTTTTATTTTCTTTCTGCTTTGAGGTAATAAAATATTAGGACTTTCCACTTCAGATAATTTCTTTTCCATTTTATCCCATCCTTTGCCGGGATTATATTTTTCATTCAGGACAGAAATGTCTGTTCCCTTCCATAACGCTTCAACCTCCTGAAAAAAAAGTTTATTTTCAGGACTTTTATTTATCCAATTTAAAATTAATTCATTTTCATGAATAGTTGTTTCACCTTCAAAATATTTAAAAAATATTCCGCTTTCCTTAAAATTTATTTCTTCATGCTTCATATTTTTCTGCTTTCAATATTATGACCGTTTGGTATTAAAAATCCCTTATCAAAAATTGTTTATTATTTAAAATCTTTTAACAACTCTCTTAAACGTAAATTTGCATTCCTTATCTGTACCTCAACTGTCTTTTCCGAAATATTCAATTTTTGCGCTATTTCTTTATGTTTAAGATTCTCTAGCCTACTCATCATAAAGATTTCCCTGCATTTTTCAGGTAATTCATCAATTGACTGGTTAATTGCTTCCATCAATTCAAAATCATTCATCTCAGTGATTTGGCTTTGTCCAAAAATCTTGTTATGCTCAAAATAATCAGACTCTATTTTTTTTGTCTGCAAATATTTTATTGAGTTATTATGCACTGACCTGAAAAGATAACCTTTTAAGGATATTTCAATTTTCAGTTCATTTCTTTTATCCCAAATTATAAAAAAAACATTTTGAACAATTTCTTCTGCTATATCTTTCCTGACAACGAATTTTTCGGCATAACTACATAAACGAGAATAATAATGCTCAAACAATTCTTTAAAAGCTTCCTTATTGTTTTTACTAATTTTATTTATTAACAATATTTCTACCTGTTTATCCAAAAAGATTAATTTAATAGATACATAAATAGTGTGCGAAATTATTAATTTTAAAATAAAATTAACAAAAGTTAAAATAAAATGGATAATATAAACGAATATATAGAAAATAACAAAAGTAGGTTTATCTCCGAACTATTTGAATTAATAAGGATTCCATCAATTAGCTCCAATTCTAATCATAAGCAAGATATGTTAAGAGCAGCCGATTACCTTCGAAAGTTAATTTTAGATGCAGGAGCTGATCAATGTATAATAATGGGAACTAATGGAAATCCAGTTGTTTATGGTGAAAAAATTATTGATAAAAGAAAGAATACCATACTGGTTTATGGTCATTATGATGTCATGCCGGCTGATCCGCTAGATGAATGGAAATCACCTCCATTTGAACCTGAAATAAGAGAAAAAAAAATATTTGCCCGTGGTGCGGATGATGATAAAGGACAGGTTTTCTCTCAAATTAAAGCTTTTGAATATTTAGTTAAAAATAACTTATTAAAAAGTAATGTTAAATTTTTGATAGAAGGGGAAGAAGAAATTGGTTCCGTAAGTCTTGAAAAATTCTGTGCTAATAATAAAGACTTACTAAAATCTGATATAATACTTGTTTCAGATACCAGCATTATAGCTCCTGATATACCATCAATTACAACCGGACTAAGAGGATTAAGTTATCTTGAAGTTGAAGTTATTGGGTCTGAAATTGACTTACATTCAGGTGTATACGGAGGAGCCGTGCCTAATCCGGCAAATATCCTTGCCAAAATGATTGCTTCTTTAAAGGATGATAATCATTTTATTAAGATTCCAGGCTTTTATGATGATGTAATTGATTTAGATAGAAATGAAAGAATTGAAATAAATAAAGCTCCTTTCAATATTGAAGAGTATAAAAAAAGTATTGGGATTAATGAAATTGAAGGGGAGAAAGGATATACCACTATTGAAAGAGTAGGAATCAGACCGTCCTTAGATGTAAATGGAATTTGGAGCGGATATACTGGTGAAGGAGCTAAGACTGTGATTCCTTCAAAAGCTACTGCTAAAATATCATTGCGATTGGTTCCAGAACAAAATAATAGTAAAATATCACAATTAGTAAAAAATCATTTATTGAAAATAGCGCCATCATCAGTGAAAGTAAAAGTTGAAGTTCTACACGGAGGACAAAGCTACGTATCGCCTTTAGATAGCAGAGCATACATCGCGGCTGGTAAAGCTTTAAATAAAGTTTTTAGCAAATATCCTATTCCTGAAAGAAGTGGGGGAAGCATACCAATTATCTCAACATTTGAGGAAATATTAGGAGTAAAATCAATTTTACTTGGATTTGGATTAGAATCTGACGCAATTCACTCTCCAAATGAAAACTTTCCATTAGATCAACTTTTTAAAGGTATTAAAACCATTGCATGGTTTTATCATTATTTTGATGAATAATGTTATAAAAATCATTAAAATACAAATTACCCCCTAAAATTTTGATAGTAATTTCTAAAATAATACTAAAATTATTAATCATACCGTAATTTTTTCTAATAAATTACAATAAAATTGTGTATATTTGTAGAAATATATCAAAATTGTTGATATTATGGCAAGTTTACGATTTCATGCGCTGCAAGAATCATTATCAAGGGAAATTAGAGAAAATGAGGTTGAAAACAAACTAATCTCTGAATATTTTGGCGAACATGTTTTCAATAGAAAACTGATGAAAAAATACCTTTCAAGAGAATCCTATGATCATGTAATTGAATCAATCGAAAAAGGGGTACGTATTGACCGTAAGATAGCAGATCAGGTTGCTGCAGGAATGAAAGCCTGGGCCCTTGATATGGGAGCAACTCATTACACACACTGGTTTCATCCGTTAACTGGTGGAACAGCTGAAAAACATAATGCATTTATAAGCAAAATCGACGATGAAAATGTAATTGAGAATTTCTCAGGTCGAATTTTAGCCCAACAGGAGCCTGATGCTTCCAGTTTTCCAAGTGGTGGATTAAGAAACACTTTTGAAGCCAGAGGTTACACTGCATGGGACCCTTCTTCTCCTGCGTTTATATTAGGAAAAACCTTAAGCATTCCTACGATTTTTGTATCTTATACTGGAGCAGCCCTCGATTATAAAACCCCTTTATTAAAATCATTATCAGTAATTGATGAAGCGGCAACAGCAATTGCACAATACTTTGATAAAGATGTGAGTAAAGTATTCGCGACTCTTGGATGGGAACAGGAATATTTTCTTATTGATGAAGCCTTGTTTTATTCAAGACCAGACATGATCCTTTCTGGAAGAACGCTTCTTGGTCATTCATCGGCTAAAGATCAACAACTTGATGATCATTTCTTTAGCTCCATTCCTACAAGAGTAGCCAGCTTTATGCAAGAACTGGAAATAGAAGCATATAAACTTGGGATTCCTTTAAAGACAAAGCATAATGAAGTATCACCAAATCAATTTGAAATTGCACCGGTACACGAAGAATGCAATTTATCAGTTGATCATAACTTACTTTTAATGGATTTGATGAAAAAAATTGCTAAAAAACATCATTTCCAGGTAATTCTTCACGAAAAACCATTTAAAGGAATTAATGGTTCAGGAAAACATAATAACTGGTCGTTAATGACCAATACCGGAGTAAATTTACTCATGCCCGGTAATAAACCAAAATCAAACTTACAGTTCCTAACTTTTCTTATAAATACGGTCAAAGCTATTTATTTGCATCAGGATTTATTTCGAGCTAGCATTATGTCAGCTGGGAATAGTCTACGATTAGGTGGAAATGAAGCGCCTCCGTTAATTATGTCAGTATATGTTGGTAATGAAGTAACTAAAATGTTAGATGAAATTGAAACAAAGGTTACCAATAAAAAAATGACTCCAGATGAAAAAACAGAGTTAAAACTCGATATTGGTAAAATCCCCGAAATTTTATTAGATAATACAGATAGTAATCGTACTTCACCTTTAGCATTTACTGGGAACAGGTTCGAATTCCGTGCCGTTGGTGCTGCTGCCAATTGTGCTGCACCAATGATTGTATTTAACACGGCCATAGCGGCTCAACTTAAAGAATTTTATAAAGAAACTGAAAAACTGATAAATAAAGACGTTAAAAAAGACGAAGCTATATTCCAGGTGTTACGTAAATATATAATTGATTGCAAGCCAATTATCTTTGAAGGAAATAGTTATAGCAATGATTGGGTGAAAGAAGCAAAACGAAGAGGATTATCAAATATTACTAGTGTTGTTGAATCTTATAAAGCCTATATATCTGAGCCTACCATGCAGCTTTTTACTAAAAGTGGTGTTTTTACTGAAAAAGAGCTTGAAGGAAGAACAGGAGTAAGACTTGACACCTTCACTAAAAATATCCAGATTGAATCAAGGGTTTTAGGCGATTTAGCCATTAATCATATTGTACCAATTGCTGTTGATTATCAAACAAGGTTAGCACGAAACGTTAGTGCATTAAAAAATCTTTTTTCTGAAAAAGAATTTATAGAGTTAGCCAGAGCCAGAAAAGAATTAATAGTTGATATTTCCAGTCATATTTCAGCCATTAAATTAAAAGTTAGACAAATGACTGAGAATAGAAAAAAAATAAATGTGATTGAAGATCAATTTGAAAAAGCAATTCAATATGAAAACATTGTATTACCATATTTAGATGATATCAGAAACCATATTGATGAACTGGAAAGTATAATTGATGATGAAATATGGCCATTGCCAAAATATCGTGAACTCCTATTTATAAGATAGGGATATTCAGGAGTAGTAGAAACCTAACCACTACAATAAAATTTCGCTTACTTCCAAATTTATCACCCCATTTTTACTCCTTTTATTAGTTTTTTAGGGTAATGTTCCCAAAATTGTTTCTCGC
>CAZBZX010000252.1:0-6658 GCA_964496465.1 uncultured Bacteroidales bacterium | reverse complement strand
GTGAATAGTGAATAGTGAATAGTGAATAGTGAATAGTGAATAGTGAATAGTGAAAGGAACTAAAAACTATTTATTAACCTGAACGTATTTGGTAGGTGACATGCCATAGTATTCAGTAAAGCATTTTGTAAAATATGAAACCTGGTTAAACCCAACTGCATAAGCAGCTTCATTTACATTAAAGTTTTTATTTAATAGCATTTCAACTGATTTATTTAGCCTTACATTACGAATGTATTCATTAACTGAAAACCCGGTTAATGATTTCATTTTCCGATAAAGTTGGGCTCGGCTCATACCAATTTCAACAGAAAAACTAGTTGCATCAAATTCATTATTACTAATATTTTTTTCAACTATTTCTGAAATTTTTGATAAGAATTTTTGATCGAGTGAACTTGGAGTTATTACTTTTGAAGGTAATTTTTTAGCCTTTTGAAATTGATCCTGAAGTTTTTTTCTTGATATGATTATATTATTTATCCTTGCTCTTATTACTGAAATACTAAATGGTTTGGTAATATAATCATCAGCTCCTGTTTCATACCCTTTAATTATTTGATCATCTTCCGATTGTGAGGTTAATAAAATGATTGGAATATGACTTGTTAATTCATTACTTTTTAATTTTTTACATAAATCTATTCCATTTGTGATTGGCATTAATATATCGCTAATTATCATATCTGGTATAAATTCTAAGGCTTTTTCCTCACCTTGTAACCCATTAATTGCTTCAATAATTTCAAAATCATTTAAAAATTCTTGTTTTAAAAAATATCTTAAATCAGCATTATCTTCAATAATTAATAAAATAGGCTTTTCATTTTTTTCAATTTTCTTATTGTCTAGTTGTATATTTTCAATCTTGTCAACTTTAAACTCCTTATAATGTATGATTTCTTTTGAATCTATTTCTGTTATTTCAGAAATCTCATAGCTTTTTAAATGTTGACTTTCAAAAGGTAATAGGATTGTAAATTTTGTAATTTTACCCGGAATAGACTTTACAATGATTAAACCATAGTGCAATTCAATAAGCTCTTTTGTTAATGTTAGGCCGATACCAGTACCTGATGAAATATTTGATTCATCAAGTTGGTAGAAACGATCAAATATTTTTAAGGTTTTATCTTTTGGTATACCTGGACCAGTATTTTCAATCGAGATTTCAACCTGATGATATAATGGATTGTTTGTATAATTTACATCAATTTTTGATTTTATTTTAACTGATATTTTACCTTCATCTGGAGTATACTTAAATGCATTTGAAATAAGGTTATATAATATTTTTTCCATTTTATCTTTATCGAACCACATTTCTAAAATGGGGCTTTTACTTTGAAATGAAAAGTCAATATTTCTTTCTTTTGCTTCAAAGTTGAAAGATTCAATAACTTTATTTGTAAATGATATTATGTCATTTTTGGTTGCCTGAAGTTTTAATCCGCCTGCATCAAGTTTTCTAAAATCCATCAATTGATTTACTAGTTTTAATAATCGCAAGGCGTTATTATATATTAGTTTTAATTGATTGGACAGGTAATCGTCACTAATTGTTTTAAGTATTTTTTCCATCGGAGAAATAATGAGTGTAAGGGGTGTTTTAAACTCATGAGAAATATTAGTAAAAAACCGAAGCTTCATAAGATCCGCTTCATGGATATTTTTAGCCTGTAACCTTTCAATTTCAATATTCCTTTTAACTCTAATCCTGCTTATTATAATATTTCTGACAAGAACAAACAAGCTAAGGAATATGATAAAATATCCGATAATTGAGTAATATGTTAACCACCATGGTGGACTAATAATAAGTTTTACTGAAGCTTTGTTTTCACTCCAAATCCCTTCATTATCAGTAGATTTAACATAAAAAATATATTCACCAGGATCAAGATTGGTATAAGTTGCTTTTCTCTGGCTCCCATCTGTTTCTAACCACTGTTCGTTAAATCCTTCGAGCATGTATTTAAACTTTCTTTTCTCCTGATGAAAATAGTTTAACGCAGTAAATTCGAAAGTAATAACATTTTCTTTATGACTTAAACGAATTTCTTTTGTCTGGGTAATTGATTTTTCCAATATTTTTCTGCCATTTATAATATCATTCCGAATGATACTTTTATTAAATATTAGTAAATCAGAAATTACAATATTGAAATCATTGTTGACTGTTATTATCTCTTCGGGCTTAAATATATTTATCCCATTAGCACCTCCAAAAATTAATTCACCCTTAGATGTTTTATAAGCAGCTCCCTCATTAAAAGCTTTTCCTTGCAAACCATCTGATTTATCATAATTTACAAATAAATATTGGAAATGATGATCAATAGAATCCTCATTAATTCTTAGCTTTGAAATCCCATTTGTTGTACTTAACCATAAGTTCCCTTTATTATCATTTAAAATTCCTAAAATAACATCATCGGGTAATCCCTCTGTTTGTTTGAATATTTTAAATGTGCTCTGATCTTTATTTAATAAATTCAAGCCATTACTAGTACCAATCCATATATTATGATAATCATCCTCACATAAAGCATATATTAAATTATTGCTTAAGCTACTCAGATTACCAATATCGTTAATAAAGTGAGTAAATCGACCAGTTTCAGGATTGTATTTATCTCGTACCTATCCATAGATTATTTTTACTGTCTTCATAAATTGCAAAAATCCCGTCTGATTGAACAGAATTAACATCATCACTTGTAAAATGCGTAAATTTATTTAATTCCGGATTGAATAGTTCAAGTCCTCCTCCTAAAGTTCCTATCCAAGTATTTTCTTTTGAATCTTTAAAGATTTTCCATACATGATTACTTGATATTGAATTTAAATCATCAGCGTCATGCATAAAAATTTTAAATTTTCCATCTTTTAAAATATTTAATCCACCATGAAAAGTCCCTATCCATAACTGATTATTCTTATCAAAAAATAAACTGACAATTACGTTACTACTTAAACTATTTTTATTAGGATCATTTTTATATTGCGTAAATTTCTTATTTTTTCGGTCATAATAAATTAAACCTTCACCATTTGTGCCAATCCATAAATTACTTTTGTCATCTTCAGTAAAACAATTTACATCATTATAGGGGAGACTATTATTATCTTCCGGATTATTTGTTATAAGTTTAAACTTATTAAAGCTTTCATGATAGTAATCTACACCTTTTTTATAGGTGCCTATCCAAATAATTCCATCATTATCCTTAAATAGTTTTAAAATCACATCCTGACATAAGCTATTTTCATTATATGGACTATTAAGGATAAATTTTGTTGAATAATTTTTCTTATTTATAATGTTTATACCTCCATGATCAGTACCGCACCAAATTTCACCATTATCAGCCTGGATAACACTTGTAACTAAATTATTGTTGGTTTTGTATTTTTTTGATTTATTATTATAAATTATGATATGTTTGCTTTTAGTGTTGAAATAATATAAACCAATTTGATAACTTCTTGAGAAAAACCAGATATCATCATCTTTATCAATAAAAAGTCTGTAGTCAATTTCATTTTCCTGGTAAGTTTTATCAGCGATACTAATTCTATAAGTGATTTTTAAAAGATTGGGATCAAATTTTTCCAAGATCCCATTATAATAAACTAACCAAATATTTCCTTTCGAGTCACATCCAATTGATGAAATACTATTTGAACTTATTGTAGTTGTATCTTCACTGTTATGCTCGAAGCGGGCAATATTATCTAATCCTTTGTTATAACAATATAAACCGTTAGAATAGTGTGCGATCCAGGTATTATTGTTTTTATCAATAATTATATTTGCCGTATTAATATTGGGGATATAGTATTTATTTTTTAATAAAATATTTTTCGAATTAAAGGTTTCAAATTCAGAATTGTATATACATAAACCTCCTGTAGTTTCTACCCATATATTATAATCTTCATCCATAAAAAGATTTAAAATATCATTACTAATAATAGAAGTAGAATCGCCAGGAATATGTTTAAATGTTTTTATTGAGTATCCATCATAACGATTTAATCCATTCATCGTTCCAAACCACATAAATCCTTGATTGTCTTTCAATATAGCCTGAACATGGTTGTTTGACAGTCCATCGTTATTATCAATTTTATTAAAGTGGTATTGATTAGAAAATCCAGGATAAATAAAATTAAATAAGATAAAATTGAAAACTAATATTTGTTTGTATTTTATCAAAGACTGTTCATATTAAAATGAAAGATAAAACTAATACAAAAATAATACAAAAAAAATGGAAGGATAAGCCAAAATATCCTTCCAATCTAAAATTAGTTATTAATAAATCAATTTTTCTATTTTAAAGCAAATTGAATATTTTTTGTTAGTTCGTTTCTAATTTCGAACGCTGACATATTATTTAAATCAATCAATTTAGTTTCGCCTTTTGGCAAAAATACGAGAGCTTCGTTTGTTACTGTGTTATATTCAACAAGTTTTAAAATTTTATTATTAATTTCAGCATATACAGTATTGCTTTCCAAATCAACATAAACCAATAAATGCTCATCCGTCGTTAAGTTATGTAAAGTATAAGAATTATCGGATTTTGTAACATCAATTTTATCTCCGTTTTCATTGATATATCCAAGTGGATTATCACCTGTCCAAAACTCAAGTAAATTAAGGATAAAAGCATCAACTATAGTTGAAACTTCATAAACCGGAATAATCAAAAATGCAATAAATACAGCCTCTTCAATAAATTTATCTCCCATATCACGATTAAAATCCAGCACTTTTTTTGTTAGTGTAAATGAACCTATGCAGCCTGTTTGAGTTAGTGAGAAAACTGCAATTAAGACAATTGCAAGATAAAGTTTAATTTTTTTCATGATGTTAATTTTTTAGTTATATATAAATAAAATTAGAAAAGCAATTTGATATAAACAACAATTCAGAATAAATAATGTTTGGTGATGAAGTTATTAGTTAGACATCACTCCAGTTTTCACCGCTTCTTATCCTTGATATTTGCATTTCACTAACTTTAAAATGCCTGGCTAATGCAGCGCCAGGAACACCGATACTAAGCTGGTGTTTTATTATTTTAACATCTGTCTCATTTAACTTACTATAGTTTCTGGGTTTTGTAATGAAGTACTTTTCACCTAAAAAATCTTTCCAATTTTTCCATTCTTCATAAAACTGGTCTGGACGGGAAGGAACTTTCTCAGGACGTTTTTTCCAGTTTTTAAATTCTTTAGAATTTTTTATACCGGCTTGTCTTGTTACTTTTGAAGCAGTATCATAATTGTAATAATCCCTTTTAAGGTTATGTGTTGGATAACCAAAAAAATCAACCCACCCTTTCCATGTTTTTCGTGTACGGAAATAATCATCAGGCCTTTTTGGAAAATGCTTTGGCAAATATTTGCCTTCTTTCTTATATGTATCAAATTTTCTGGACGAATCAACGCCTAATGGAACTAAATTATCCAATACCCATTTTTGTGCAAGCGCATACGACCATTTTAATACATTATCGTAATTATCGATTTTCATTTCAGTAGATAAAAATTATACTCCATGTCCATGTAGTAAACACAAAACAAATATATGGAAATTAATTTATTTAAGTAAAAAGAAATTAATTTTTCTTATTCAGGGATATTTTACTTATATATAATTTTCTAAAAGCCATATAATCGGGATTTTCAGGATCAACTTTATGATAGATATATAAATATTTTTCTAATGAATTTATATCATCGTTTTTAATTGCTTGTGATGAATACATGTATGAAATCATACTAAGAAAATTAAATAACCTTTTATTCATTTTACTATTTATATTTTCACTATCATTTATTTTTTCAACTAACCTTTCTATTTCAATTTTCCACCAACTGGTATCTCTATCAACAAAAGCTGTATAATAATAACTTTGCATTTGTTTTTCCTTTGAAAATTGGCTGACTTCAGAATTCTTTTGATCAATATATTGTTTGGATTTTTGTATTTCTATTTTTTCCTTTTTCAATTTTGTTGTATTGGTTAATCCATTGAAAATAACTAAACCGTTTTTTACAGTTTCGTATGCTAAATTAATATCTTGTTTTTTTTGTTTTTTAACCTCACTAAGAAATTGTTTATAAAGATTGTCAGCTTCACTTTTATTATCTTGTATTTTCCACCAGTAAATAATTTGGCTTAAAATAGTTTTGGAAGGCCATTCATGGTCCCCTGCGAATGTTATTAACCCTATAGACTGGAATAATTCCAAAGAAGTAATTATTTCCATATAATTGAAATCTTCTTCTCCTACAATACAAAAAACTTTTTGTTGGCTACTGTATTTTAAATTTTGATTTAATCCTGCCGCGCAACTAATCACTCCTTTAAATGAATTATTATTACTTGCTATGGAAGAGGCAATTCTTGCCCCGCCTGAAAAACCGCAGGCATATAATTTATTTTGATAAATGGAGTATTTAGTAAAAACGTCAGAAAATAATGTGTTAATTGCATAATTTAAATTAGATATACCATTTTCAATATTGTTTGAAGCAACAAGAATAAAATTGTATTTTTCAGCTGCTTCTTTAAGCGAATCAATTGGTCTTTTCCCTTTCCCGTGAGGATCAAAGCATACAATTAACGGCCATTGATGAT
>CAZBZX010000251.1:0-6719 GCA_964496465.1 uncultured Bacteroidales bacterium | reverse complement strand
CCTGTTTACAAATAGTTGTCAGTTCTTTTAGAAAAGCTTTATCAGCAATATGAATTCCTCCTTCACCTTGAACAGGCTCGATAATGATAGCTGCGATATCATGCCAAACAAATTTTTTAAAATCTTTAATGTCATTGAATGGGATTTGAATAAACCCTCCAGGTATGGGTTCAAAGCCTTCCTGGTATTTCTTTTTTCCGGTGGCAATTGTAGCTAATGTACGACCATGAAAGCAACCCTCAAAAGATACAATAGTACTTCCCCTGCCTATTTTTTTTGCATATTTACGCGCTATTTTAATGGCAGCTTCATTCGCTTCTGCCCCGCTATTTGAGAAAAAAGCACGTTCCAGGCCTGATAATTCAACCAGTTTTTTTGCCAGCGCTGTTTGCGGTTTACTCACATAAAAATTAGAAATATGCATCAATTTTTTTGATTGCTTTTTTATCGCTTTAACCACATTGGGATGACAATGACCAACGCTATTAACTGCAATGCCAGCTAATGCATCTATGTATTTATTACCTTCCGAATCCCAAACTTTTGTGCTTTTTCCTTTTACCAGTGTTAAAGGAAATCTGTTAAAAAAAGGAGCATAATATTTTTTATCGTTTTGTTGTGTATTGTCCATATTATAAATATTTTCATGATCAAAAATAACGATTTAAACATATTTTGAAATAATTAATCACTGTAATTAATTGAATTTCTTTAAAAATTAACAAAAATTTCACGAACAAATGCATTTTTACTCCATTTTGAATTAAACTAATTTTTAATTAAAGTAAAACAGAGGATATCAGAATGACACAAGTTTGCCTGATCGTAAACACCCAGGTAAATGAGAAAGTAACTAGGTCGAATGCATTAATTGTTTTTATATTAACTGCGATTTCCCTCTTCACGCCTTTTAAATACATTATATTTTTTATATTTTTTGATTTTGCTTTACGAAGTATTTATGATGGTAAATTTAGTCCGGTTAATGGAAGTAACCAGTTTCTTGCTAACCTACTTGGTTTAAAACAAAGTTTAATTAATGCAAGACCACAAATATTTGCAGCCCGTATAGGCTTATTATTAAGTTTTTTAATTGCTTTTGCTTATAGTTTTGAATATTTTGCTTTAGTAAATTCATTTGCCAGTATATTAGCTTTTTTTAGTTTTCTGGAGGCATTTTTTGGATTTTGTGTTGCTTGTAAAATATATCCAAATAGTAGCAGGGAAGTTTTATATTGTTAAAAAGTATTCTTTTTAGAATCTAAACTCTACAAGAATATTTAATTATTTTTTTATTGACTTAGGAGATATTTTTTTTATATTTGGTTAGGTGAAATTTAAAATCAAATATTATGAAAACATTATCATTTTTTATCCAATTAATTTTAATAGTTTTTATAATTATATCTTGTCAAAAAGATGAGCCCAATGCAGGTGAGGAAGTTGCAATAACGAAAGAAAAAATATCTGGATTTGTACAAAAAGGTCCGTTTAATAATGGTACAGATATAACCATATTTGAGTTAAATGATAAATTAATTCAAACCGGAAATAGTTTTAATACCCAAATTAGTAATAATTCAGGATTATTTGAATTGAATAGTATTGAGTTAAAATCTAATTATGTTGAAATAAAAGCCACTGGATTTTATTTCAACGAAGTTAAAAATGATAATTCAATTGCACCTTTGACTTTATATGCAATTTCTGATTTAACTGATAAATCTGACATTAATATTAATATTCTTTCACATCTGGAAAAGTTGCGTGTTCAACAATTGGTTTCTGAAAATAAGTCATTTTCAGATGCAAAAAAACAAGCGCAGAAGGAAGTACTAAATATTTTTAAATTTCAAAAAGAAGATATTATAAGCTCTGAATTATTAAACATAACAAAAAATACTGACGATAACGCTATTTTATTGGCTATATCTGCTATTTTACAAGGAAATCGTACAGTTGCTGAATTGTCAGAATTACTGGCCTATATTATTACTGACATAAAAGAAGATGGTACATTAGATGATGAAAACATTGGTTCTGATTTAGTTAATCATGCAAAAGTTCTTAATTTATTTGAGATAAGAGAAAATATAGAAAACAGGTATGCAGATTTAGAAATTGATGCCGATATACCTGATTTTGAATTTTATGTAAATTTATTTCTTGATAGTGCTGGATTTGAAATAACAAATTTTATTACGTACCCTGAATTTAGCGATTATGGGGAAAATATCTTATATGATGATAAAGTTGATTTTACTTCAAATGTATTTTATAGTCTTTCCGCTGAGATACCAACTGGTAATTCACTAAAAATAATAATTAAGGGAGGATTATGGTGGTATAATGTATTACCTAATGGCCCAGTAAACTGGAATGTTTCGGAATATAATTTTTCAAGCAAAACGCAAATTTTTACTTCAGCAGAATCTGGAAAATCGTGTGATCTAAAAATATCATTCGACCTACCACAGGAAGGTGAATTTATACTTGTTGAATATTATGAAAATGATGCAGATGAACCAACAAAAACAAAGCAATTAAATATTGCGAACGCTATATCTGGACTTACAGATAACAATATCATATATCCTGAAACAGGAGAATATGGTTTAAATATATTATATCTACCAAATGATACATTCTATACTAATATTAATTATAGCCTAAATGTTAAGCTTACAGAGAATTTTGCAATAAGAGTAGGTATTAAAGGAGAGTCTATTTATTCAATAAGCAATATCAATAATTGGATAGATGAGGGAGTTGATTCTGAAAACAATTCTCACATTTTTTATTCAGGAGATGGGAATAGAGAATGCGATTTGCAAATTTCTTTCACAGCAGTTAGTGATTCACAAAATACAATGGAAATAGAGTATTATGAATCTATGGCCATAGCTCCAGATTTCACAAAGATTGTATGGATCATTAATGAGTAATTTTAGCTCATTTTAAAATAATGGTATTACTAATCAAACAAATTTAACTGATTAGCCGGTTTATTTGTAATAATCTTTTCTGATTCATTAAATTCCAAATTTTTTTCTGATTATCATAGATAATAGGACAAATGTTTTGCTTTAATTATTTACAATTATTAACGTTATAGTAAATAATTTATATGCATAATTACGTCTTATATCATAACTGAATTCGATAAATATGTATAAAATTAATTAATTTTAATATTTGAATCTAAAAGCCGAAGAAATTTATTTATAAATGAGATTAAATAAAAGTCATAAAAATAGAAGAATCGATAGTGTTTATTTTAAAACTATTTATGAAGAATTATATGTTGATTTATGTAGATTTTGCCTGCAATATTTGAGAGATGAAGAAATTGCCAAAGAAATTGTACAGGATCAATTTGTTTATTTATGGGAAAAGCGCGATGAAATAAGTATTCATACTTCAATAAAATCATATTTATATAAGGCTGTTAGAAACAAGTCAATTAATTATTTAAAAAGTAAATACGCTAACATTGATTTTGAAGAAGAAACGGCTGTTTTTAATATTGCCGATTTTAATACTCCTGAACATGAAATTGAAAAAAAGGAATTAGAACATATAATTAATGATGCTATTAATAATCTTCCTGATAAATGTTTCCACATTTTTTCACTTAGCAGGTATAGTCCTTTAAGCAATAAAGAAATTGCAGAACAACTTAATATTACGGAAAAAACCGTTGAAAATCAGATTTCTATTGCCCTAAAAAAGATTAAATCTCACCTTGATAAAAATATTTGAGAAGATGTTTTTATTTTTTTCAATATAATATATTGATAATTAACTCATAGCAATATATTACTAAATATTTTTTGTATTTACTGCATTTTTTTTTGGGTGCTACTATTAAGAATTTTGCCATATAATAAAACACAAGGTAAAATGGAACAAAAAATTAACCTAGATATTCTAATTAAATACATTAAAAACATTTCGACCACAGAGGAGAAAAAACAGGTGGAAAAATGGATTAATGCCTCTAAAGAAAATAAAAGGCAATATGAATCATTCCTCTACTATTGGAATATTTCCAAAGGCAGCTTCACTAGTTTTAATCCGGACATTATTGAAGGATGGGAGAATATAAGTAAAGCAATTTTTAATAAGCCAAGTTCTAAACCATTGCGAAAACTTAACTATTTCATAAAAATTGCAGCAAGTATCTTGATTTTGATCGGGCTGGGATTTGGTACTGCCAAAATGTTAAATAAGAATGTTTTATTGTCTGAAAAAATAGTATATACTTCAAATGATGAAATAAAGCAGATATTATTAGATGATAACACTTTAGTATGGTTAAATAAAAACAGCGAATTAATTGTTTCCCATAGCTATAATGTAAGTAAAAGAAAAGTTGCATTAAAGGGTGAAGCATACTTTGATGTTGAAAGAAATCCTGATAAACCTTTTATTGTTAAAACCAACAAAACAATTACACAGGTACTTGGTACAAGTTTTAATATTAAATCAAATGAAAAATATGTAAATGTTACAGTAGAAACAGGGAAAGTAGCTTTTTATAAAAATTTCAGAAAATCAGGAAAAGTTATCCTGGAGCCTGGAAACGAAGGAATATATTCAATTGATAATAATACGATCCAAAAAAATGGGAAAGTAAAAAATAATTATTTGGCCTGGAAGACCAAAAAATTAGAATTCAACAATACTGACTTTAATGAATTATGTGAAACGTTAAGTGAATATTACAACATAACTATAATTACAGACTCATTACCTGACAATAATTTAGTTCTTACAAGTTCATTCAATAATGCAACATTGCAGGAAGCATTAGAAATTATAGAATTTACGCTTGACATTAAGTTTATAGAAACAAATGATGGATATATTCCTCAAGTTTATATTAAATAAAACTATTATATAAAAATGAGACTTTTAACAAAATATCGAGTCAAACAATTAGAATTAGAAAGGATAAATAACCTGCTTGAACAGAAAGTAAAAATGTGTACTGCAGAAATTGAATATCAAAAAAGTGAAATTGAAGCACAGAAAGATGAAATCGAATTACAAAAACAAGCATTTATTGATCAAAAAGAAAAAATTGAAAATCAAAATGAGAGATTGCAAGAACAGCATCTGGAGCTTGAACAGGAAGTTAAAAAACGAACCAAAGATCTTGAAATAGTAAAAAATAAAACAGAAGAATCAGATAAACTTAAAACTGCCTTTTTAACAAATCTATCTCATGAAATTCGCACACCAATGAATGCTATTATCGGATTCTCAAGTTTACTCTCCGATCCTGATATTAATCATAAACAACGCACCGAATTCATTAATTACATAAATTATTATAGTGTATCACTATTGCATATGCTTGATGATATAATTGACGTTTCAAAAATTGAATCGGATGCCATTGAAATAAATCAAAATGAATGCTCATTAAATATTATTTTGGTCGATTTATATTCAACTTTTTTAAATTATAAAAACGAAATAGGGAAAGCAAAAATCGATCTTCTATTAAATAATCCACATAAAAATGATAATATTATTTTAATTACAGATTCGTATAGATTTCGGCAAATATTTGCCAACCTTTTAAATAATGCTTTTAAATATACTGAAGAGGGTTATATTGAATTTGGAGTAAAAAAACAAGATGATAAAATTCTATGTTATGTTAAAGACACCGGTATTGGAATACCTGAAGAAAAAAAACACTTAATTTTTGAAAGATTTATAAAAGTTGATGATGATAAAAGCAGAATTTTTAGAGGTGCCGGTGTAGGTCTTACTCTTTCTAAAAAACTTGCAAACCTACTTGGCGGCGACCTATGGGTTGATACAGAAGAAGATGTTGGATCTACCTTTTATTTTAACATGCCGTACTTTCCTCATCGAAAAGAAAAAACAGTCTCATTATCAGTAAACTGGAAGAATAA
The DNA here is from genome assembly GCA_964496465.1 of uncultured Bacteroidales bacterium. Classification (GTDB taxonomy): domain Bacteria; phylum Bacteroidota; class Bacteroidia; order Bacteroidales; family CAYFUP01; genus CAZBZX01. The sequence goes on along the minus strand of CAZBZX010000251.1, from coordinate 786 downwards.
AAAAATATTAATTCCTAAAGATAAAAATGAAAATTACTTGCTTCTTCAAAACATTTAAATTTAACTATTATATAAAAATGAGACTTTTAATAAAATTAGTTATTATAGGATGTATTTACTCTATATCCATAAGTAGTATGAGCCAAACTGAAAATTATCTTGACACAACTATAATAAATATTAAAATTAAAACATATACCCTGAATGAAATATTGCATTTTCTGAAAGAAAATGAAAAAGTCAGTATAACTTACAATATAAACGAATTACCTGGAGGCGGAATAATAGTCGTTGACAAATCAAGTTACACATTAAAAAACCTCTTAGATCTAATAATGAGTCAATTACCTGTTGAATATACTTATATTAAAGGGCATATTATTATAAAGAAAAGGAAACTAGATAAAAGCTATCAAATAAAAGGCAAAATAACAGAAAACCAATTATATGAAAAAATGGTAGGTGTAAATGTTTATATTAAAGAAACTTTGCGAGGATGTATTTCGGATAATAAAGGTAATTTTCTTTTGAAACATCCACCAGGACAATATACTATAATTTTTAGCTTCATGGGCTATGAATCAAAAAATATTCCAGTTAATCTATATAATGATATTGATTTAGATATATTACTACAACAAAGTGAAAAAAATATTGAAGAAGTACGTATTTCCGGTCAAAGGCAGTTTTTCGGTAACCTTGATAAAGGGCGCTCAATTCAAAAAATTAATGCAAAAGAAATAGAACTTGAGAATTCAAATAATGTAGCAGATGCTTTACATGGCA
>CAZBZX010000250.1:0-6786 GCA_964496465.1 uncultured Bacteroidales bacterium | reverse complement strand
AAATAATTTTTTTATCAAGAAGCTGTCTAGATTTATAAACTTGCGGATTTTAGGTTATAACGCGTACATGTAATTCAACTCCCTAAATCTCTCTCGAAACGCCTGCCTGTCGGCAGTATAATACCGATACTGTAACCCGCTATTGTTTTATGGCGTGTTGTATGCTGGGCTTATTCTATCAGTTATTTGTAACCTGAATTCAACTAATCAAAGAACTGTCGTTCCTGAAAAAATTAGGTTTTAGGGTCGGCAAAAAAGCGTTGGCAAACATACAAGCTCTTTTGAAATTTTTGGTGATTTGCTCATTTATCTATCACATTTTAAGCTGAATAAAAAATTATAATATTTAAAAATTCTATCTGATCCACATACCATGCTTTATTATTTTATCAGTATTTCTATTTTGGTAATACCATGATGTATTTATGTCAACTGCATTCCATAAACCAATTTGTTTTCGAATAAAGCTATCATTTACTTTAATAAAATTCTCCAGTATTTATTTAAGATTTAACTTTGTTTAAAGTTTAAAATTTATCCAATTTGTCAATTACTCTTTAATTATTCTTCTCACATCAGTTTGTCCCTGGCTGGTAATTTTTACGATATAAATTCCCGGGTTATAATTCGCCATGTTAATGGCCATTTTCTCAGTATTGATATGTTGAACAAAAACTTTCTTACCCTCACTATTATAAATGCTGATATCAGCAGGTGAATCAGGCAATAATATATTTATTTTATCAGAAACCGGGTTTGGGTAAACTCCAATATCAATAAAATTCTCTTGAACTACAAGAACGGTGTCATCACTGCAGTTGCTTGCATCTTCGCCTTCATCGGCAATAACTGTCCCAGCGCCGGTAATCCAAAGCTTATCCAACCTTGCACCATCTTCGCGGTACCCAATGGTTAATGTATGGCTTCCCGCATCTAAATTATAGGTTGTTGGAAAATTTGTCCATGACCATGAAGAAGAGCCTGGAATACCATTCCACATAGCAAACGAACCATTGTCCATTTTGATCCAGTATGAATCATCATCTGCGTTGGGGCAAATTACCCGTGCATATAAAGTATAGGTGCCACTTGCGCTAATATCGAAAATATAAGTTATTAAACCTGAGGCATCTGTCGGGGCAGCAGCGGTGCTGTTATTCCCTGATTGGATAGTTACATATTCATTATGTGATGCAGCGCTGCTTGTGGTTATATTCCATAGAGAGCCTACTGTTCCACACTCTGCTTCGAGCCACACTCCAGAACCCTTGCTAACGGCAATTTGAATTGATATTGATTTTTCTTCGCCGCGTTCACCCTGATAACTAGCTTTAATAACCACTTCGCCTTCGCTCAGTGCGTTAAAAACTCCGTTTGAAATGGTTACTATTTCAGGATTTGGGTTAATGTAAGTAGCTTTATCGCTAACATCTTCAACATGTCCGTCCTCAAATTCTGCTGAGATTTTTATGGATACCGAACTCCCTTTTAATAATTCAATATCGCTTGTGTCTGCATAAAGTCGAGCTACTGTAAGCTCACTTCCGACGTTTTTAACTATTACTTTCACATTATCTGCACTATCATTATAACTGGCAGTTATTGTAACCATACCATAATCAAGGCCTTTAACAACGCTATCGGTAATAGAAATTATATTTTCCTGATCGAATGTTAAAATTGTTCCGGAAGTAACTACTTCACTGGTTCCATCAGTATAAATAGCATTTACTGCGATAATTGTATTGTTGTCCCCGGCAGTTGTATCAATTTTATAATCTTCTACAGTGACATTAATAGCAAGAAGATTTTGTGAAGTTGTTTTTTGAGTAAAATACCAGTAATCGAAGTTGAATAAGTTTTCGTCATCTTCACCTGTAAATACAAAATACACATCGTGCACTCCCGTTACTTCATCGATGGCCACTGTTTCTGTTTTCCATTCATCCAATCCTCCAGTATAAGAGACCGAAACGGTTCCGATAAGAGTTCCGCTTACATCATCAATTCTAATTTCAATAAACCCGCCCTTAGTAGCTCCATATTTCACATCACATGCTACGCTGGCGGTAAATGCTACTGCTCCGGATGAACTAAAGTCAACACCACGAACCTTAATCCAGTCGCTATCTTCTATGTTAATAACATTCATTCCTCCCTGGCTACATACTTCAGTGTAAATGCCATTTTGAGAATTCATTGTTTCAGCTTCCACTCGCACATAAGGGTTTACATGCCCAACCTGCGGTAATCCATCTACTGTGTTCACCATGGTTTGGATAGAACCATCAGCGTTATGATAAATACTATCTAAGCAAATGTTTCGCCTATAAACACGAGGAATGCCCGCTTGTGTGGCTACATAGCGGTTATGATAAGCCTCATACCATGTGCCATCGAATTTAAAAATTGCCTGATGGTTATTATTGTAATTATCAGGAGGTTGGGGGGATACTATTCCCCCATAAGTAAAGCCCGACATTGGACTTTCACTCATCATATAATCAATACGCATACCATTATCTGGGTTGGTGGAATAAGAAAAATAATATGTTCCCTTATGCTTGTGTAGCCATGAAGCCTCAAAAAAATAAGGAACAGTAAATTGAGCTGCGGAACTATCTACGCTGATCATATCTTCGTTTAGCTTAATGACCCTTACATTATTTTCGCCATTTCCACCGAAGTACATGTAGGCTTGTCCATCGTCATCGATAAAGGTCATGGGGTCAAATAACCACATGTTATCGGCAGGTAGAACACCCGGTGTGCTGGAGCTAACCAATCTATCACCAATAGGGTCGGTAAATGGGCCTGTTGGACTATCGGCAGATGCAACACCGATGCTGGCGCCTCCGTCACCAAAGTACAGATAGAACTTTCCATTGCGTGCTGCAGGAGACGGCGCCCAACTTTTTCCAGCCCATGACGCATCACGAGGCACCTGGAAAACAATTCCATGATCTGTCCAGTTTTTTAAATCGCTACTCGATACACAAACGATCGATTGCATTTGATATCCGCCATCATCTGTAGCTGGATTTTCATCATCATTAGAGCAATAAAGGTACACACGGCCATTGTACACTAATGCACCCGGATCGGCTAAGTACCGGTGAGACACAATAGGAATATCGGCTAATGTATGATTAGCAAATCCTATTAATAATAAGTAAACCAGTAATTTAATTTTTCTTTTCATCTTTCTTTATTTTATTCGAATCAGGTGATGGCACCTGCACTAACTTTTTGAAAATAAATGTAGGCAAAGAAAACAAAATGTACTGTTACATTTTCGCCAATTTCTATTACAAATTGTGCATTTGTTATGTCTTTACAACTTTTTTCTAATAATTCTTTTTATCATTCTACGAAAGTTGCGAAAGGGTTTAAACTCTTTATATGATAATTCCAGAGAAAGAAAAAAACTTCATATCTGAAAATCTCTCGGAAAACAAATTATCAATACTGCTGCTTTTAATGGTGTATGATCAATTATTTTTATGCCAAACAGTTCTCGTGTAATATTTACTTCCGGTGAGCTCGTATGCATTTGGCATTGCTCGGTTGGGCGGGTGTTATCCCGACCTGCTTGCCTGCCTGCCGACAGGCAGGTCATACAGATACTGCACCCCGCTTTGTTTTTACACGATATTAGGCGCTGGCGGTTTATTATATTATATTGAATTCAATATCTTTAAATATTTCCAATAATTTTGGTAAAGTTAATACCTCAATATCTAGAATTTTACAGATTGCGGGCAATTTTTTAAATGATTTATTGTCGTTACTAATTTCTGATTCTTCTGTAATTAACTTTGGTTTTTCATCAAGAATTCGCCTATCCTTTATACAATAGAGTAATAGCTTTGCGTCAGCTGAATCCAGATATGCATTTTTACGATTTTCAAACTCAACAGAAGAAAGTAAATTTTTAATTGCACCATTAATAAACTGATTTTCTAGTTGATTAAAAAACTTATTAGTAGGAAGAAAGCCATCAGTTTTTACAATATTTTTATTATTATTCAGATATTTCAATTTTTCAGTAACAATGCCTTTAGATGTATAAATGCATTCTTCATGAACTTTATCAATAATAATTATTTCTCTATTTAGAACTTTCGCTTCAAAGTAATTGTAAAGAACATTATTCTTATCAAATGGTAAGTAGTATCGCACCAATGATAAGAGAGAACTAGTATCTATAACTGCTTTCATGCAATAAACAAATCAAATTTTTCCGGAGGTATTTTCAACCTTTGACAAACCTCATACTCATTTAAAATACCCTCATAAAAAGCCGTTTGAATAGTATTGATTAATAAAGGTGATTTTATTGGCTGTGGAACAGAACCCTTTTGTTTAATGCCTTTTTCTTTTTCTATCTCTTTAAGCTTTTTTTCTTCTGCTAGCTTTGATTTGAAACGTTCATCAAAATCTGACTTTATTTTGTTATAATCAAGTTGAGATATTTTTCTTTCATATAGTAGTCTTGTAAATATTGCAATTTGACTTAGATGAGTGCTATATGAAATGTTTTCAATTATTTCGAAATAGTAGTCATTTGATGAATCCGCTTTAACAATCTTATTGATGGAATCTGCAAAATCACCTGCTAAAAAATAATAGGCGAAATCATTACACCATCTTTCTAATGATGATAAATCATGTCTTCCAATTTGTTGATAATCGAGTATATCAATCTCCTCTTCATTTAGTAAGAAGTGTCCTAATTCATGAACTAATGTAAAAATCTCCCGTCTAAATGAGGATTGTTGTCTTTTAAGAACTATTACATTTGGATTCAGAAAAAATCCATCAATATTTGCTTTATCCTTTTTATTCCATGTTTCTACAAACTCAAATACCAGAATATTATATTCCGCAAACTTTATTATAAGTGATTTCAAAAAATCTCTCAAATCGTTTGTAAATAATGGGTATAGTTTTTTACGTATATGATTAGCTACAACTCTTGGATCATCAGATATTTTAAAAATCTCAAAAACTCTATTTATTTTTAGATCGGCAAGCTTTGCTATGGCAGAAAGTGAAATTTTAAATTCTTCAAATTCATTTACAACTTTCCGAGTTCCAATATTTAATTCTGAGTTAAACTTTTGTTTTCTAAAAAAAACACTAGCTTCCTTTGATGTCTCTGGAACTTTAGGATCTAAATAATAATGAAGTCCTTTCTGGAAATAATTGTCTATCCTTTTTAAATGACTAATCTTGATTTTGGATGAAAAAATATCATCTAGAATTATAGGATTTTTTAAGCCAATACTAATCTTCGTACATAACTCATTGGCTGATATACCATATAAATCAAGTAGATACTTAAGTCTTAATATGTTATGTTCTACTTTCAAGAATTTTATTTATTTTTTCAAATATACAATAATTGTATCTAATTTCAATTTGAGCAGCATTCCGCTTGCGCCAGCGGTCCTCGTGTAAAATTTACTTCCAGTGAGCTCGAATACCTAAAGGTATATTGAAGTTAGCTTCGCTGAACTCTCCCGCCTTCGGCGGTTTCGGTTGGGCGGGTGTTATCCCGACAAACTTGTCAGACCGTAGTTGGTTTATATATTTTTGTTCACTTGTCATACAGATACCGCGCCCCGCCTTGTTTTTACACGATGTTATAAGCTGGCTGGCAATAATCATTTTTTCACAGTATCGTCTGAATCAGATTCTTTATCAATTCTTGCTAAATCTTCATCTGGAACATTCGGTATATTTGAATCATTATCCAAATCTTGATTGTTGTTGTTTTCTTTACACATATTATTTATTATTAAGTCAGATGTTTCAGTTTGCTTTTTATTTTGAATATTATCATCAAATTTATTGAGAATAATATTTAATGACAATAAAATAAAGGATATTATTAAACCAATAGTTATTAATATAATACCTGTTTTTAATCTAAAATTTTGTTTGTATAATATTAACTTGTTATTTAAGTATGATTTCTTATTTGCTCCTATTTCATACAAAAGATTCTCTTTTAAATCTTTTTTCAATAAATCATCAATCTTGTGGAAATCAAATCCATGATGTAAGGCACGTGGTGTCAAAACTTTTAAAAAATAAATAAGAGATACAAAAAATACAATTATTGGAATTATCGATAGCCATATGATAATCGGATATGATTTATCAATTAGAAAAAGAAATATTGGAAAAAATATAGCTATAATACCTATCAGTGTTGTAGCTTTTGAATGATTTTAAGAATAAGCAGATAATTGCTCTTTTAATAAATTTTGCGATTTCTCAACATTAAACTTAAATTTGTCCATATATATTTTTGTTATCTGTTTCGCTTGCCAGCTTGCTTATAACTAGTATGTACTAGTAACTTTATTAATGATTGACTCCTAAATACAGGAGTCAAAAGCAACTTATAAAATTTTTCACTCATTATACTAATTTTTTACTGCTTACCCCTAACTTGTTATGATCCTCCTTCATGTAAGCAAGAGCTAAATTAGGAAAGTGTTTTGAAAAATCAAAGCTTACTGTTAGTTATTACTTTACGGTAATTAACAATAAGTACTTTTTAATTCGAAAAAAATAAAAAAACGGGTAGCCTTTTTATTGATTCAGGTATTCATAAATATTTGGCTCAATTTTATAGGCTTAAACTTAAGTTATCTTATTGTTAAATTTAAATTATTAGTAAAAAGTGTTCGAGAAAAAGTTAAGAGAAAAAGGGTTAAAAAATCTTTATTTTTTGATAAATTAATTTACATACGGGAGGAGATAAATTTTCTC
>CAZBZX010000249.1:0-6794 GCA_964496465.1 uncultured Bacteroidales bacterium | reverse complement strand
ATAATTTCATGCGTTTGTCAATCAAATCGGCGATCATTCCAATAGTCAATATCTGCACTGCTGCTATAACCAATATTATAACTGTTGAATCGAGTATTTTAGGCAGAAAAAAATAACTGCAAACTAATATCGCTCCGGCTACAAATAATAAAATAAAAAAGGCAGGTATAAATATTTTTAGAGGATTAAAGTAAAGTATTGTCCTGATTATTAATTGAATAAAATTCAACGTATCATAAATTGGTTTAATTTTACTTTTTCCTTTTCTACTATTATATTCAATTGGAATATATTTTACAGGTAAATTGTTAGTTAAAAAGGCAAGTGTTGTAGTAGTAGTAAAAGAAAATCCGTTAGGAATAATATTAAAGAATTTTAACACATCTTCTTTTTTGTATAACCGCATACCAGAGTTAATATCTGGTATTTTATATTCGGCTAAATAATTAGCTAATTTATTAATTATCCATTTAGCCGGCTTTGTTTTAGTTGGCAATTGTTTAAATTGCCTCATGCCAACAACCATCCTTGAATTTCCCATTTCTTTGTAAAATTCTGGCAATCGATTATTAGGGTAAGTACCGTCAGAATCAGTAATGGCGATAGTATCATATTGCGCTTCTAATATTCCAGACTTTAATGCAGCCCCATATCCTCGATTCTGGTCGTGCTCAATTAATTTAAAATGTAATGAACTATTATCCAGGATTTCTTTCGTTTTATCTTTCGATCCGTCATTCACAACTATTAATTCATACTCAAAGTCCGATGTTGAGAAAATTTTCAGTATTTCTTCAACTGTTTGTAGTATCGATTTTTCTTCATTATATGCCGGAACAATAATTGATAAACCTGTCATTTTGTAAACTGATTTGATGCAAATGTATAATATTTGTTTTAATTTATAAACTATGCTGAATAATCAAGTAATAATAATGATACTTAATTTAGTAGAAAAATATTTTTCAATAATTCCAAATCATTTAAATTCTCATATTTATTAAAATCTCCGGTAATAGTTATGAATATTCTATATTTTTGTTAAAAATTACTTTTAAAATGACGAAAGGACGAGATGCAAAACCACATATTGGTATTTTTGGCCGAAGAAATTATGGGAAAAGCTCCTTTATAAATCGATTGGCTGGTCAGGATGTAGCAATAGTATCTGAAATTGCGGGAACAACAACTGACCCGGTAAAAAAATCATTCGAAATTACTGGTTTTGGACCTGTTATTTTAATTGATACTGCTGGGATAGATGATGTTGGCGATTTAGGAAAAAAAAGAATTGAAAAAACGAAAAGGATAATTAATTCAGTTGATTTAGCTATTCTTTTAATTACTGGCAATGTTTTTGATGATTTTGAGAAAGAACTACTTAGTGAATTTAAAAAAAGAAATACTCCCTTTTTTATTATTCATCATAAATCTGATATTTCAACTATTGGTGAAAAACTAAAAGAGAATATTGAAAGTAAATTTGAATGTAAGGTGATTGAATTCTCTTCTCTTAAAAAAACTAATCTTGATATTGTTATTGAACATATTAAAAATACAATTCCGGAATCATCCTTTAAAAAATCATCTCTTATTGGCGATATTGTTTCGCACGGTGATATTGTTTTGTTAATTACACCCATTGATGTGGAAGCTCCTGAGGGTAGATTAATACTACCTCAAGTTCAAATGATTCGTGATATTTTGGATAATGATTGTGTTGCAATAGTTTTAAAAGAAAGAGAGATTGATAGCTTTTTACGAACAACCAAAATAAAACCAAAATTAGCCATTACGGATAGTCAGGTTTTTTTTAAAGCAGATGCTTCTGTACCAAAAGAAATTCCTTTAACTAGCTTCAGCATTGTATTGGCAAGGCACAAAGGTGATTTCGAAAATTATTTAAAAGGGACTTCTAAGATTAGTGAATTAAAGGATGGTGATAAAGTTTTATTACTTGAATCATGCAGTCACCATGTGTCTTGCGATGATATTGGCCGGGTGAAAATCCCCAGGTGGATACGAAATTTTACTGGAAAGCAACTGGAATTTACAGTGGTTGCCGGATTGGATGAACTTCCTGAAGATTTGCATAATTACGCTCTTGTAATTCAATGTGGTGGTTGCATGATCACCCAAAAACAAATAAAAAACAGGATAAAACAAGCTGTTGACTTTGACATTCCTGTAACCAATTATGGTATGGCAATAGCATATGTTCAGGGAATTTACGAAAGGGCAATTCAACCATTTACTAATAAAGAGAAAACGGGATTGGATTATTTATAGTTAATCATTTGCATAATACCTGCCAATTTCATTTATAATTATTTTTTTAACTTCCAGTGGATTTAATTCCCCTTTCCATTTAAATAATATTTCGCCTTCAGGGGCAATCATCAAAGTATAAGGAGCTTTCCCGTCCCAATCGGTATCAATTATTTTAATAATATTTCTATTCAATTCTGAATTGAAATAATAATTACAAAAAGCAACATTTTTTTGCTTTAATATATCTAATGCTTTATCATATGAATCATTGTCATCAATAATTAATGTACTTGCTTCAAAAAACCTGCTATTATACATTCTGTGAATTTCAACAATATTCTTTAAATCATTATCTATTGAATTACTGTTTAACGACCATATGTGCAGTAATAATATATTATCATTAAAATTTATAATCAACTTATTTAATTTTTCATAATTTATGTTTTCCAGTTTAACTGATTTTTTATTCCAGGTTTCATCGATCTTATTTTTCCAGGGAATATCAGTACTCCATTTTACTGGACAACCAAATACTTTCGTTGTTTTTTCTATCACATCAATATGTGTAAATAATGCTAAAATTGCAGCACGAGCATCCTTTTCTGTAGGTTCCCGATAAGGATTTTCAATATTATCAAACCTTCCCTGGTACCTTAAAATTCTTTCTTTATCAAAAATAAAAACATGTGGAGTAGCCTGTAGGCCATATTTTTTTGATACTTCCTGGTTTTTACCATCATATAAATAAGGAAAATTGAATATTTTATCTTTTGCCCTTATTTTCATTTCTTCAAAACTATCTCCAATATCAGAATAGGCAAGATCTTCAAGTGGAATAGCATCAGGATCATTTGGTGAAATGGCTACGAAACTAATACTTATATTACTGAAATCCTTTGCCATTTTTATTATTTTATTTTCATATGCTTGTGAAGTTGGACAATGATTACAAGTAAAAACAATGACCAAAATATCAGATTTATTAAAACTATCCAAGTTATACATTTTACCATCAACTCCTGGTAATTCAAAATAAGGGGCTTTATCACCTATCTTAAGTGGTTTGATTTTTTGTGCAAATAATCCAGATAATATGAAGATTAAAAAAAGCAGAAAGATTAAGATTTTTTTGAATTTCATTTCTATCTGAGTTAGGCTGAAATTAGAAATTATTTTCTTTATTATCAGGCATTACAATCCATAATATAATATAAACAATAGTTCCTGGAAAAGCAGCACTGAAAATTGATATGAGCAAATATACGATTCTTGTAATCCCTATTTCCCAACCAAAATATTGAGCTATTCCTGCGCAAACTCCGGCAATAACTTTATTTTTTGATCTAACTAATTTTCGTTCCATAAAATTGAAATTAAAATTTATAATATAAATATAAACAACATTTAAAATTCTTAATGTTGTTAATTAATAATTCTAACTATTTTTTAAGATAAGTGTTGTATTATTCTGTAATAATTATGAAATTGTATATTATTTGCAAAAGTTAAAACTTTAAACTTATGAGAACAAAAGTATTTATCTCTTCAAAAATTTCCGTTATCATTGCACCCGTATTTTTATTTATAACTAGTTGCGAGATGAAAAAGACTGAACCGCCTGTTGCTGAGAAAATTAAAAAAGAATTAACCATTCATGGTGATACCAGGATTGATAATTATTTCTGGTTAAAAGAGAGAGAAAATCCAAAAGTGTTAGAATATCTAAAGGCCGAAAATGAATATCTTAATAAGTCGTTAAAACATACAAAAAAGTTACAGAAAAATTTATATGAAGAGATTATAGCAAGGATTAAACAAACAGATGAGTCAGTACCTTATTTTAAAAATGGTTATTGGTATTATATCAGGTATGAAGAGGGTAAAGAATATCCTGTTTATTGCCGTAAAAAAGAAAATTTGAAAAATAAAGAAGAGGTAATGTTAAATGTAAATGAAATGGCAAAAGGACATAGTTATTATGAAGTTGGTGGAATGAGCGTTAGTCCGGATAATAAAATTCTTGCATATGGAATTGACACAGTAAGCAGAAGGTTATATACTGTATATTTTAAAAATCTTGAAACAGGTGAGGTTAGTAATCCCGGTATAGTTAATACAAATGCTTCAACTGCCTGGGCAAATGATAATAAAACCCTATTTTATACAGGAAAGGATGTAACCACTTTACGCTCGTATATCATTAAAAAACATAAGCTTGGAACTTCTGCTGAAAACGACCTGGTAGCATATGAAGAGAATGATGAAATATTTACATCAGATGTTTATCGTTCAAAATCTGGTGACTATATAATGATTGGTTCTTTCAGTACATTATCAACAGAATACCGTACCCTTAAAACGAATGATCCAGATGGTAAGTTTAAAATTTTTCAGCCTCGCGAAAAAAACCATGAATATTATTTAGGGCATTTTAATGATAAATTTTATATTCATACAAACTGGAATGCTCAAAATTTCAGGTTAATGGAAACTTCTGTTGATAAAACGACTAAAGAAAACTGGAAAGAACTCATACCACATCGGAAGGATGTTTATTTAATTGATATGGATATTTTTGAGAATTATTTAGTTGTCTCTGAAAGAGTAGAGGGATTGACGAAATTACGCATAATAAATTGGGAAAATAAAGAAGAATATTATTTGCCTTTTGCTGAGGAAGTATATGAAGCGTATCCTTCTGTAAATCCTGAATTTGAAACTGATTGGTTGCGATTTTCATATAGTTCGCTGACAACTCCAAATTCGGTATATGATTTCAACATGGCGACTAAAGAAAAGAAATTAATGAAGCAGGAGGAGGTTGTTGGAGATTTTTCACCTGATAATTATGAAGCAAAGCGATTATACGCTTATGCAAAAGATAGTGTAAAAGTGCCAATTTCACTAGTTTACCGAAAAGGAATTAAATTAGACGGAAGTAATCCATTGGTGCTTTATGGGTATGGTTCTTATGGTTATACTATTGATCCTTATTTTAATTCGGTTAGATTGAGCCTATTGGATAGGGGTTTTGTATATGCAATAGCCCATATTAGAGGTGGACAGATATATGGAAGGCCATGGTATGATGATGGTAAAATGATGAAAAAGAAAAACACATTCACTGATTTTATTGCCTGTGCGGAGGAATTGATTAATGAAGGATATACAAGTAATGAAAAATTATGTGCACTTGGTGGAAGTGCAGGTGGTTTATTAATGGGCGCTGTAGTAAATATGAGACCAGATTTATTTAAAGCTGTAATTGCAGCAGTTCCATTCGTTGATGTAGTTACGACTATGTTAGATGAATCAATTCCGTTAACAACTGGAGAGTTTGATGAATGGGGAAATCCGGCAGAAAGTAAAGAAATCTATGAATATATTTTATCGTATTCACCATACGACCAGGTTGAATCTAAAGATTATCCTGCAATGCTTGTAACAACTGGATTACATGATTCCCAAGTGCAATATTGGGAACCAGCAAAATGGGTGGCTAAATTGCGTGATATAAAAACTGATGATAATATTTTATTATTATATACTAATATGGATACAGGGCATGGAGGTGCTTCAGGAAGGTTTGAAAGATATAAAGAAACAGCATTGGAATACGCTTTCTTTTTAGATCAGATGGGAATAAATAAGTAATCGGTAAAAAGTGATTAGTAAAACTGATTATGTAATGCCGTAATTAGACTTTAAACATGAGACTATATTATGATTTATGACTTACGTTTAAAGAATAACAAATATCGAATACCGAATATTGAATGATGAAATTAATACTGTCAACGTTATTTAGACATAGACATACCGATTGCTGATCAAAGTTTACTGATTACAGGAATTTATTCTTCTTCAATAATAAGGAAAATATCTTCGTTGTCTTTTTTCATTAGATATTCTTCACGAGCAAATTTTTCCAGGTTTTCATTGTTAGTTCTGAGCTCATTTAAGCGGCGGGTATCATTAACTATACGTTCAAGATAAAAATCTTTTTCTTGTTCAAATTGATGAAGTTTTTTAACATTTTTTCTACGTTCAAGTAAATTATTTTGATCGAAAACAATAATCCAGATTAGAAATATGAAGAAACTAATAAAGTATTTGTTTTTTACTATTGGCTTTATATTATCCCATGTTATCTGTGAGGCCATGAATTTATAAATTTTTGCAAATTTTTAAAAAAATATACTTCCAGTGAAATTTTATGTCATTTATTTTTCAACAATTCGCCCATATTAACTAACCAAAAGAATTTTAGAATTTATGATAAAGCTATTCTTAAAAAGCTTTTATTATGGAAAAATGGAATGCTGGGATAATTTGATCAATCTTTTTTATCCAATATTCCAATTTTCCACATGTAATTATTTGTGTATTAAATTATAGAAATAGATAATCAACCTGAGTTCGATTTATTAAAACAAGCTAAATAGCTGAATATCAATAGCCCCGTCCTTTAGGGCGGGGATCATTAATAACCATAACTCCTGAATTTTGAAAAATTTTGT
>CAZBZX010000248.1:0-6815 GCA_964496465.1 uncultured Bacteroidales bacterium | reverse complement strand
AGGTTCGATTCCTGGTAGGACTACAAATTATATAATTATGGCGCTTTACAAAGCATTTGATGAAAAAGTGGAAGTTAATGGCCAGACTGTTCTAGCCATTGTTAATGCATTTCCAAAACATTTTCAAAAAGAAGCTCAAGATATATTATCGCTAAACGGAATTATTGGTCCTGTTCCAGATCAATGGTATTCTCAACAAAATTGGTTAAATACCTTTAAATTTATTGCTGAAAAATTCGGAGAAAATACACTTTTTAGCATTGGTAAACAAATACCTAAAAATGCGATTTTCCCAAAAGAACACATGACGTCATTTAAGGATGCATTAAACTCTATTGATATTGCCTATCATATGAATCATAGAAATGGCGAAATTGGATATTATAAATTACTCAAATTTAATATTGATACGTCAGAGATAATCTTTGAATGTAAAAACCCATATCCAAGTGAATTTGACAGGGGAATACTTACTTCAATTTCGCGTGAATACAGTTTTGGTAATGTTGTTTTAATTGATCGTACAAAACCTGTTCGAGAAAGAGGTGCTGATTCCACTACTTATATTATTAAAAAAGATTCTATATAAAAATTTGGAATTCTATTTCTTTCTAAAATAGCCTATTATAACGCCCAAAATGGCACCTGCCAATCCCGAAATTAAAATATCTTTCCTAATTCCTTGAACACCAGTAAGTTTTTTACCAAATTTCTCTAAGCCTCCTCCAGATAAATCAAGCAATGATTCTATACTTATATAATGGTTACCTATTTTACCAAATAGAAAATAACCTGTAATAAAGCCAATTATAACAAATACTAAAATAAAAATGATTAATTTTTTCATGATATTTAAATTTTAAAACCTACTGCCTTTATATATTCTTGATAGTTCAATCGGAATAATTTTTCCGGAATATCTTACAGATCCACCTGCAATATCGGAAACCTGAGCATCAGCAGTACCCGAATTTGATACTGATAAAAAAACATCCATTGAACCAAGATGTGTCATAGAAGAAATCCTTAATGAATATCCATGTTTAGTTTCTTTTAATTCATATTTATTTATGCCCCCTTCAAGAGTTATCCCTCCTAATCCATTATATCCCATTCCATTATTTGAAGCAAGTTGAATGATAATTTCAGTAGAATCAACCTTAATAAAATTTAACGTTGAGTTTACCATAAACCGATTTCCGTATTTATTTGAAATATAATTCGCTTCAAGTACAAAGTGCTTTCTTTCAAGCATTAATTGAACAGACTGCTTCAGTAATTCTTTTTCTTTCGCTTTTTCTTGTTTCTTTAATTCCTTTTTAGTGATTTCTTCTTGGTAATAACCATCATCCTGAGCATTAATAATAAAGGCTGAAATAGTAAATAATATTATTATTGAATATAAAGGCATGGAAATAGTTTTATCAAAAATACTAATTTTGATTAACTCCATGAATTTTTGATATAATATTAAGTAGAAGCAGGGATGCCATCACTAATATTCATATAATTATTAAAAAATAGAACTTTCTTGTATTATTAAAATAAAGTAATGGCATCTCTTTATCAAAACAACAAGTTCCATATTGTAAGCTTAAACCGTCAAGATACCGGTGTTACTTATAAAAGAACCTTATAATTGTTTTCAATCGTTCTGGAGGAACTCTTCGAGGATCGCTAAGATAAATTTCATAATGCTTACCAATCATTTTTAATCCTTTTTCTTCAAATTCTTTAATTAAAATATCAATAGATCTGTTTACATCATTATACGGACCAATATGCATTAATTGAGCTGCTTTACCTGAAGATCCTTTTTCAAATCTCATTTTCTTAAAGTAAGAAACCTCTTTTTTCTTTAATATCTCTTCTTTGGCTTTCTCAATTAAATCATCAGTAATATAATCAGCTTGCATTATCATTAATGTCCATCTCCAATCATCATGCTTTTCTACGTCGAAACAATCTGAGCCCTCCATCCACCATAAGCTTTCAAGAGGAGGAACAACAAAATCAAAATAGTTTTTGGGTTGTAACTTTTCATCCTTCAGCATAAATTTTAGAGTATAGGCAGCACTATACAATGCCTCAATGGCAGGTTGAAAATCAGGGCTTTTTTCAGGGTATCCTTGACCATCGACCATTAAAAATTTCATTTCAGGTACTTTTATATATGACACCTTCTTAGCCGAAGCTCTATAAAGATCTTTATACTCTTTTTTAAAATCTATTTTATTCATTTCATTTTCTGTTTGATATTTAATTTTTGAAGTTTGTCATTTTATTCAATCGGTATATATATTTCAGTAACATTATTTTCAGGTTTTACTTTTTCCGGATTAGTAAGGTACCTCTCATAAGAAGGGACATTTCTCAACATTTCACCGCTATTTGGGTACCAGCTATTAAAAATATCGGCGTATACGTTATCAAAGTTTTCATATGGACCTTTGTATTTAAAAACTGCATACTTCCCTCCCTGTAAAGTTTTAAATCCAATTTCCCCATGAGGATTTATCGATTTTCTAACAGTTAAGCATGCTTCATACCGACAGTTTTCACGTTCTGTAATTTGCGGACTATCATATCCTAATCCTAAAAAATCTGTATGAAATGACCATAACCTATTTTCTGAGGCAAAATCAGTTAATTTTTTCCATGCTTCTCCAATTCTTTCAGTATACAAACCTTTTACCTGGACATAAATAATGTCTTTATCTTTAATCTCTTTAATTTTTGGTTTTATATTCATAAATATTAAATTTTTTGGTGGCATTATAAAAGTCCCGTCAGCATTAAAAAATCCTTCACTTTCTCTAAATTCTTTTGGAGCTACATTAAATCGTTTTTTAAATGCTTTATTAAAAGAGCTTGGCGTTTCATAGCCGATTGAATAGGCAATATCATTTATAGGCTTCTCTGTCATTTTTAATAATCGTGCCCCGGTATCCAATCGAAGCCTCACAATATATGACCATAAGGGTTCATTTAAATATGCTTTCATTATGCGATGAAAATGAAAAATTGAAAAATTCGATACTTCAGCCAATTTTTCTAAATCTAATTTTTCTTCAATATTATTATTTATATAAAGCAAAACTTTGTTGATTCGTTCGAAATAATCTTTTACAGTGTCTGGTTTTCCGGTCATATTATATTATTTTTGATAAAAGTAATGGGCAATTTACAATATAAATTTTCCTATCTTGCTATTATTTTAATGATATGATGCAACTCCCATATTTTGTTTTTGTCTTTCCTAGCAAAAGACATTTACAATAATTAAAATTAATAAAAATGAAAAGATCAATTCTACTAATTACATGTTTTATTTTAGGGCTAACAATCTTTGCCCAGGATGATTACAAAACTATTTTCAATGCTGGA
The DNA here is from genome assembly GCA_964496465.1 of uncultured Bacteroidales bacterium. GTDB lineage: Bacteria > Bacteroidota > Bacteroidia > Bacteroidales > CAYFUP01 > CAZBZX01. Next base: position 3,428 of record CAZBZX010000248.1, on the reverse strand, counting down.
AATATTGAAAAAGTAAGGGGATTTGGAGGTCCGCTTATGTCGTTTACATCAGTTGATGGTGAATTTGCCCATATGATGGGTGGTGGTGGTGGAGTAATTCTTAACGACCAATTAATTCTTGGTGGTTTTGGTATAGGATTAACAAACAGGATTGATGCAGAAAGAACAATTAATGGAGTGGTTGAATATGAAGGTTTACAGGTTGAATTAGGCTATGGTGGTTTATGGTTTGGTTATATCATAAAAGGAAATGCACCAATTCACCCGGTAATTAATACTCAGCTAGGTTGGGGATCGTTGGATATTACAAATAACAATTTTGTAAAAACCAGTAGCGATGCTGTTTTTGTGTTAAATCCAATTGTTGAACTTGAAATGAATATTACCCGATTTTTCAGAATGTCGGTTGGAGCAAATTATAGCATAGGGTTTGGAGTAGGTACTGATGGTTTTGATAATCAGGATATATCAGGAGCAGGTGGTTTCCTAGCATTTAAATTTGGTTGGTTTTAGTAAGATGTTACTTTAAATTAAAAACCTCACAGGTTTTGAAAACCTGTGAGGTTTATATATCCCTTATTTCGAGAGTACTCCAATTGCTCTCTGTAAAGTTGCATCTTCTTTTGCAATGATTGGATAAAATCCATCATTATCTAAAATGTTTCTGGCTATAGAAGCTTTTAATTGTGTGGTAAGTAATGAAGCCGATTCATTAATATCTTTCTGGTTTTTCTCAATTCCCTTATCAGCAGCAAAATTGATAAATTGATTTAATATTTTTTGTTTGTCAAGGTATTTTTCCAGATCCTTGTATTGAGTATACTTACTTAATTTTTCCCTATTATTATCAGCATAGTCAAAAGCAAAACGATAAATCAATCCTTTATGAATAACTTTTTGATAATAATCTGTTTGTCCGGTTGTATCTAATGGCACAAAAATATCAGGCATAATTCCACCGCCACCATAAACTACTTTTCCTTTTGGAGTATAGAATTTCAACGAATCATTAAATTTAATGCTATCCTTTTCAAGAAATTCGCCATTTTCGAAACGTAGTTGTAAATCATCATAATACATTTCTTCCCCTTCTTCATATGGCCTTTGAATGCAACGTCCGGTTGGAGTATAATATCGCGCAATTGTTAACCGCAATGCCGACCCATCCTTAAACATTGTCTGCTGTTGTACCAAACCTTTACCGAATGATCTGCGACCTACAATAGTGCCACGATCATTATCCTGTAAGGCTCCTGCTAAAATTTCGCTCGCCGAGGCCGACCATTCATCAATTAATACAACTACATCTTTATCCAAGCAATTCCCTTCATCATTAGAAAATGTCTCTCTTTTTGGCCGTGATTTTCCTTTAGTATAAACAATTAATTTATTAGCTTCTAAAAATTCATTCGCAATATTTGTCGCAGCATCTAAAAATCCACCGCCATTTCCACGTAAATCAAGAACAAGTTTTACCATCCCTTCATTTTCAAGTTTTTTAATGGCTTCACGGAATTCTTTATAAGTAGTTTTCGCAAATTTGCTAATTTTAATATAACCAATATCATTATTAATCATGTATGCTACATCAACACTATATAAAGGAATTTTGTCGCGGATTATTTCAAAATCTATTAATTCATCAATACCTTTTCTCTTAATACTAACTTTCACTTTTGTTCCTTTCGGACCTTTCAGCATTTTAACAATATCTGTATTTCGAATTTTCTTCCCAGCTACAACAGAATCTTCAATCATTACAATCCTGTCACCAGGTAAAATTCCTATTTTCTCTGATGGCCCACCAGATATTGTAGCTATTACAACAACAGTATCGTCAGGCATATTAAACTGGACCCCAATCCCTTCAAAATTTCCTTCCAATGGTTCATTTAGCTCCTTTAATTCTTTTGCCGGAATATAAACGGAATGCGGATCGAGTTGCTTTAATATTTCAGGAATAGCGTTTTCAACTAATTCTTGTCTGTCAACAGTATCCACATATTCATCTTCTATATAATTTAATACATTGGTCAGTTTATTTTCTGAACGTGGATAAATTAATAACCTGTTGCTATTGTTATTTTTATTAAGACTTAACCCAATAATTATTCCGGTCACCATAACAAGTGACAATACAATTGGCATATAAATTGCCCGCTTTGAATTTTGAATGCTCATTCTATAATACTTTTTTTAATATCTTCTTTAATTTCCATTATTAAGTCAATAAACACAACTTCAATTTTTGCCCGTTTCAACAATTTAACTCCTTCTTCCAATCTATAATCTGAACAATAAACCACTCTTTTTATTCCTGATTGAATGATTAATTTAGCACATTCGACACATGGGGAGCAGGTTACGTACAAAGTTGCCCCTTCACTATTATTTGTTGACTTAGCCACTTTTGTAATGGCATTAGCTTCGGCATGTAAAACGTAAGGTTTGGTAACATTATTTTGATCCTCACAAATATTTTCAAAACCAGATGGAGTTCCATTAAAACCATCGGAAATAATCATTTTATCTTTTACAATTAATGCGCCAACTTTCCTGCGTTTACAATAGGAATTATTTGACCAAATAATAGCCATTTCAAGATACCTCCTATCGAATTGTTCTTGCTTATCTTGATAAGGATGTATGATATTTTTATTACTCATTTAATTCAGCAATTTACAAAAAAACCCTCTATATGGAGGGTAATTAAATTAAAAGTACCGAAGGTGGGACTCGAACCCACACAGTGTTGCCACCACCGGATTTTGAGTCCGGCGCGTCTACCAATTCCGCCACTTCGGCTTATTAAGAACGTAATCACGGGAATGAAAATTAATGATATAAATCTAAGTTATAAAATAATTACTTATTTTCATACCCTCCGCTAAAGCGGAATTATTCTCGTTGGTCATGAGGTCACTTCGTTCAGTTGTTCAACTTACAAATTTCAATTCATTTCATTTTTGAAATTTGAGTTTCACGAATAAAAAACCACGAATATATAATATAGTTTGCTTTACTCAAAAAAGTTGTAATTCAAATTTATAAAATAGTTGATAGTGCTTTTGATTTTATGACCTGAACAATAGTTTCAGAAATAGTTTTACTATCCAGTCCGCACTCTTTATATAATTCTTCTGGAGTTCCCTGATCAATAAATTTATCAGGTATTCCCAAAATTTTTATTTTTGTTTTGTAATTATGTTCATTAATAAATTCTAATATTGCACTTCCAAGACCACCAATTTTAGTCCCATCCTCAATAGTAATAATTTTATCAAACTTTGAACAAACCTCATGTAATAGCTTTTTATCAATAGGTTTTAAAAATCGAATATCGTAATGAGCTATATTATTTTCATTCGGATCAAGTAAAGAAATTGCTTCTGTTACAGTGTTTCCAATATGGCCAATTGAAATAATTG
>CAZBZX010000247.1:0-6834 GCA_964496465.1 uncultured Bacteroidales bacterium | reverse complement strand
TTCCATTTTTTTTGTTAATTGATCTACACTATTTTTGCTTCCAACTGAAAAAGCTATATGGGAATAACCTAAAAGTTTTTTATTATTTGAATGTTCATTCCCCGACATTTTCATTAACTCAATCCTGGTTCCAAAATCAAATGAAATGAAATATGATTGAAAATCTTTTGATTTACTTTTATATAATGAGGTGGATTTCCCATTAAAATATTTTTCATAAAAATTTTTCATTGCTTCAATGTTTGAAACCCAAATAGCAACATGTTCAATCTTCATTTTTAGTTTCCAGATAAAATTAAGAACTAATATATTTCAAAAATTTTATTTCTATCAAATTCGAGCCAGCATTTAATGGCCAGTTTCCTAATAAATTTCCAATATCCATCCGACTGCAACCCATAATCAACAATTCCTTTACTTATATCATTTTTAATTATATTCAAATATTCATTTTTTAATTTCATTTTTATAGTATCCTGATTATGAATGAATATTGCTTCCGGCCTTTTTAATTCTTCGTTTGATACTTGTATCGTCCCTTGCCCTATAGTTGCTCCGGTACTTACTTGTAATCCGTCAGAAAAACAACTTATCGGGGGATTACTTCCAGCATAAGAGATTACTTCTAACCTGTCAATTGGGGCATTTAAGATTTCCCTGGCTTTAATTCCCATTTTTGCTCCAATTATTGAGTAAATTCCTAAATGACCATGAAATTCATTTGTTATTACACAACTTTTCCACTCTTGTTCACCATATTTTAAAAGGATCGAATCCATACACACCTGAAGATCATACCTGAATAAATCTGGACTTTCAGGAAATTTATTAAAAACAATATTTTTACTAATGTAATTTGTTTGACCAATAATATCTGGAATTGCTTTTAATATGGCATATTTATTATTTTCAGAGCAATATTTTATTTTTGGGTTTTTTAAATTGGGTTTGATATCGAAAAGTTCAGGGTAAAGAAAATAAACAGGTATTAGATCATCCCAAATTTTAAAGTGGTCATTTTCAAGGTAATCAATAATTGAATTCTCAGTGAAAGCTTCAATTAGAAGTTGTGAATATTTATTTCCAATGGATCCAATTAATGCTAATAAATCGCTATTAAAAATTAAATCAGAATTTAAACTTATAATATCAATTGGGATTTTTTTTGCTAAAATGGTTGAGGCAGAAATTGAATCAGCTTTATAATTAAAACCTGATAAATTGTTTTGGCAAGAACAATACCATATAATTTTATCTATTTTTTTAGAATTTTCAGGATATTTATCTAAATAATCAGAAAGATTTGTTAATGGACCTAAAGCGATATATACCAATTGATCTTGATTAGTACATACTTCATTTAAGATATCAATTGCATTCATTTTTGGAATTGCCAGGTTTTCTTTTGAATCTCCCCATGGAATAGAAAGATTCGTTTCTCGCCATACAGGTGCTTGAATATTAATTTCTTTGCCAATTCCAATTGGTATTTCGGTTTCAAAATAATTAGTTAACTGATTGATCTTAATAAAGCCCTGATTGATATTTAGTGATCCTTCTGAGATAATAAAAGCTTCAATTTCAGTGTTTTTAATAGCCATAAATATGCTAATTGCCCTTAAATCATCAGCAGAACAATCTGTATCAATAATTATTTTACTTTTCTGTGAATAGGTGTGTATTACAAACAATAAATAACAAAAAAAAATGATATATTTTTTTAATACTTTCATTATTCTCCACTTTTAATAATTATTTTATCGTGTTCCCTATTTCAAATAGTTTATAATTCCTTTTTATTTATGACTATGCTTTTTAGTAAAAACCTCGGTAAAAATATGTTTATGAATTGTACCATCATGTATATGAGGATATTCACTAATTAAATTTGTTTTTTTAAGCAGTTCAATGTCACTTAATATTTCATTACTTGACCCGATTTTTTCAATAGTATGTTTTTCCGATAGGACGACCACTCTCGATTGAAAATGATTTACTAGTTCAAGATGATGGGTGGCAATAATGATCGTTTTACCAGCCTGGTTTAATTTAAATAGTAATTCAATAATAAATGAGCGGGTTTTAGGATCCAACCCGCTATTTGGTTCATCTAAAATTAAAACATCAGGATTAGAGGTAAGGATAGCGCCTATCGCTACTCGTTTTTTTTCACCTCCGGAAAGCATATAAGGAGGTCTTTCCCGAAGTTCCTGTATATTTAACATTTTACCAATACCTTGTGCACGTTCCTCGGCTTCTTCTTTTGAGTATCCAAGTTGCAATGGCCCAAAAATCAATTCATCGAATACAGTTGGACAAAATAACTGGGCATCTGAATTTTGAAAAATGTATCCAATGGATGAGCGAAATTTGTAATTAAAATCTGAACTTTTAAATGAATGTTCGTTAAAAATTTCTTCCTTAAATGAAATTGTTCCCTTGTTTGGAAAAATTAATCCACATAGGATGTGTAATAAAGTTGATTTTCCACTTCCATTCGAACCAATTATTGATAATATTTCACCTTGATTAACTGTAAGATTAATATCACTCAACGCTTCATGAGATTTAGAATATTCGTAGGTAACATTTTTTAAAGTAAAAATATCAGGCATAAGAGTTGTTAATAATAATAAAAAACATAAAAATTATTGATGATATTATCATAAATAAGAAGTCATTTCTCCTTAATTTCTCAAAATAACAAAATTCGATTTTACCATTAAAACCTCTGGCAATCATCGATTGATAAACTATCTCATATCGTTCCCATGATTTTCGAAATAGATATCCTATTCGACCTGTAACAATTTCATCGGCATTAATCATTGAATTCCTATTCCACCATCTCATTTTAATGGCATAGTAAGTTTCAATAATAGTATTTGAGAGAACAAAAATAAACCGATAAGCCAAAGTAATGGTGAGTAAAAATATTTTTGGTATTTTAAAAAATGATAACGATTTAATAATGCGTTCGAAAGTTGTTGTTGACATTAAAATTAAAACAATTGAAATTGCATTAACTACTTTTAAAGTTAATCTAAAAACTGTATAAATCCCTTCATATGTAATGGCTATCTCTTTAGGTATAGTATATATCCACCATGTATGTTCCTGAGAAAAACGAAAGAGGGTAATTGCATTTTCACCTTTAGAAAAAATATTTAATGATGCAGGTACAAAAATCAAAAACCCATAAATGAAACCAAAAAAGAAGGCCCTTTTATATATAAAAAGAAAATTTACTTTTGAGATAATACAAAATAAAATGAAAATCAGTAAAAATAATATCTGACAGGTAATTGATGATGAAACGCTTATAAAAACAACATAAACAAATAAAAAGATTGTTTTTACACGACTATCAAGTAACTGGAAAAATCCGGTTTTATTTGCGAATTGCCATTGCGTTAAAGTAGTTGTAATAAAAACAGCTGCACTTTTAATAGTTTTATCAATAAAGGTATGTTTTTTAGTCTCAGCTATGGATTTAAACTGGATATTTTCATTTTCTAAAAGAAAAGAAGGTATCATTCTGCGTGTTTCCTTGAAATAATTTTAATTGCCCCAAAAGTAAGAATTAAAATAATCCCTGTTCCTATTAATCCTGAAATTATATAATTTACAGAAAGTTTAGAAAGAGAATCATCTTCCTTTCCAAGATTATAATCAGGAATAGGGGCTTTAAAAATTTCGGCATCTTTTTTCATTCCGGCCGGTTCTGTACCGGTTTCTTCCTTAACAGTTTCAACTGACCACTCTCCCCAGGCATCGCCAGCGTTAAATAAATCGGGTAGGATTAATCCTATTGGACTTAAAATAATCAATATTCCAATAAATAGTATATATTTTTTATATGATTTCATAGCTTCAATATTATATGTGTAATATTATTTGATAACCTGGATAATTTCTTTATTATGCTTGAAAAAATAACGGAATATAAAAAATGTGACAAAACCTTCAATTATTACGAAAAGAATTAAGTGCTCTATGGCCATATCAGTCAGGGCTATTTTTAGTGGATATGGAGCATATAAAGGATTTCCATCTGCCCCGGTAGCAATAAGTGGTTGTATTCCAAATTCAATACTGGTTATAAAAGCGGCAAAGTTTAAACTAATATATCCAGCAAGAAATGCTGCTATATTTATTCGTCTTGGCAATTTATTTTTACCTGCAACAAGCTTAAATACCCACCATGCTATAAATGGCATAATTAGCGCCATATTCACGCAATTTGCACCAATGGCAGTTATACCTCCATCACCAAAAACTAATGCCTGAATAATGAGTGCGACAGACACAGAGATGAATGCTACCCATGGACCAAATAATAAGGATATTATTGCCGATCCTACTGCATGGCCGGTGGTCCCACCAGGTATAGGAACATTGAACATCATAATTAAAAAAGAAAAAGCAGCTGCCATACCCATGTATGGGATAAATTTTTTTTCAATTTTTTTTTCTATTTTTTTTACTGCAACAGCAGCAGAGGCAACAAATGCACCAATTAATGGAGCATAGGTTACAGGACTTAAATAACCATCTGGAATATGCATATGTTTAAATTTTAGGTTTATTTAATTAAATCTTTTTTATTTCAAAAATTTGGTTTCTATCAAATTCGAGCCAGTATTTAATAGCAAGTTTTCTAATGAATTTCCAATATCCATCTGACTGCAACCCATAATCAACAATTCCTTTACTTATATCATCTTTAATTATATTCCAATATTCATCTTTTAATTTCATTTTTATAGTATCCTGATTATGTATGAATATTGCTTCCGGTCTTTTTAATTTTTCGTTTGATAATTGAATCGTTCCCTGTCCTAAAGTTGCCCCGGTACTTACTTGTAAACCATCAGTAAAACAGCTTATTGGCGGATTACTTCCTGCAAAAGATATGACTTCAAGCCGGTCAATTGGAGCATTTAAGGTTTCTCTTGCTTTAATTCCCATTTTTGCGCCAACAATGGAGTAAATGCCTAAATGGCCATGAAATTCGTTTGTGATAACGCAGGTCTTCCACTCGAGTTCCCCGTATCTTTGAATGATTGAATCCATGTTAACCTGCAAATCGTAACGAAATAAATCAGGATTCATTGGAAATTCGTTAAAAACAATATTCTCAATATATTTGTAATTCTGACTAAAAATATCTGGAATGACTTTTTCAATCGCTTTTCCATTTATCTCTGAACAGTATCTTGTGTTTGGATATTTAATATTTGGTTTAATATCGAAAAGTTCAGGATAAAGAAAATAGATAGGTATTAAATCATCCCAAATTTTAAAGTGGTTATTATCAAGCTTTTCGATAACAGAATTGTTAGTAAAAGCTTGCAAAAGAAGATTTGAGTAATTATTTTCGATTGATCCAATTTTTGCTAATAATTCATTATTAAAGACTAAATCAGAATTTAAACTTACAATATCTACAGGAATTTTTTTTGAAAAAACGCTTTTTGCAGCAACAGAATCAATTGTATAATTAAAACCTGACAAACGATTCTGACCAGAACAATACCATATTATTTGATCAATCTTTTTTGAATTTTCAGGATTTTCCCCCAGGTAATCATAAAGATTGGTTAATGGTCCTAAAGCAATATAAATCAGATGATCATGATTAGTAAATACTTCATCTAAAATATCAGTTGCATCGGTTTTTGGGGCTAAATAGTTTTCTTTTACATTTCCCCATGGTATGGAAAGGTTCATTTCTCGCCATGAAGGTGCAGAAATATTTATTTCTTTGCCAATTCCAACAGGTATTTCAGTTTGAAAATAATTAATTAACTGATTAATTTTAGTAAAACCCTGGTTAGGACTTAATGAACCTTCTGAAACAATAAAAGCTTCAATTTCAGCATGTTTTATTGCCTGAAACATTGTTATTGCCCGTAAATCATCAGCCGAGCAATCTGTATCTATTATTATTGAAATAGCATTAGGCGCATAATGTGCATTTATTATGCTAAATACACTAATAATTAATTGCGCAATTAAAAGCAATTTTTTCATATTGAACTTATTTTGATAACATAAAATGTACTCCACCCATAAAATGAATTTCAGGCATTAAATATCCATCATAAATTTCATATTTTTGGTTAAGCAAGTTTTTTCCAGCAATAAAAAATTCCAAATAATTAACCGGAAAATAGGCTGCCTTTAAGTCAACTAAAGTATAATTTTCAGTTTCATTATTCGTATTATTTGCTGTAAAAGTATATAATCCGGAAATTTGCTGAATATTTAAACTAATTTTTATTTTTTCAAAATTATAACTTCCACCAATGTAAAGCTTATGCTTTGGAGCTGCCAGCTTTGGTTTACTAATATCTAAATAACTGTAATTTGAATTTAAAATAATGGAGTTATTTATTTTATATTTCAGGCTTAATTCAATTCCTTTATGATCGAAACTTCCAATATTTACCCTTTTCATAGGTGGTGGCGCATTATCATTAGGAATTAACTGGATAACATTTGTCCCTTCTATATAAAATAAAGTAAATTCAGTATTGAGTTTTTCATTATAATTTTTTTTAAATATACTAATATCATAATTATTTAACCTTTCTGGTTTTAAATCAGGGTTGGGCATAAACAGATAAGTTTCCATAACCGTGGGACTTCTAAAACCTTTCGATGCAGAAGTTTTTAAAGTTGTTTGTTCATTTAAATGATATGATATTCCTATTTGTGGTACATTTTCTATACCATATTTGCTATTATTTTCTAAACGGTAGCCTCCACTAAGTATAAACTTCTCAAATAGAATTTGTTGCATATATAAATATCCGGCGGTTTCATCAA
>CAZBZX010000246.1:0-6841 GCA_964496465.1 uncultured Bacteroidales bacterium | reverse complement strand
TAAACCTTGATAAAATGGTTTTTGAAGAAATAGATTAGTTGATAAACATTAAAAAATCCATGAATGTTTATTTTCTAATTGCTCTAAGCCTTCTATTTGAGTTCTGTTTATGTGAGCAATAAAATTCAAAGTTGAGTTTTAAAGAACGCACAAAAGAATTTAATTTCACTGTGTTAAATTTTTCCGAGCATATCTCAGGGTAATTTCTTCATTAAAAATTTGCACACGTGTGTTTTATTTATACATTTGTATAACAGATCAAACAGAAAAAACAAAATTTAATAATTTTAACGTAGTTATAAATCATATTTTTTATTGAAAAGAATAACTATTAAAGATATTGCAAGGGAATTAAAGATACATCATTCCACTGTCTCGAGGGCACTGAGGGACGATAAAAGTGTAAGTGAGGAAACAAGAAAAAGGGTGAATGATTTTGCCAAAGAAAATGGTTATCAGGTGAATATTAACGCACTGCAACTTCGAGGTAATGTAAAAAATATGATCGCTATATTGGTGCCAAATATACATCATAATTTCTTTTCAAATATAGTTAGCACAGTAGCTGATCTTGCATTTCAAAAAGGATTTGTGCTTTCAATTTTTCAGTCGAATGAGAATTATTTACAGGAAAAAGAAATAATAAAAAACCTAATCCGTAATAATGTGGCAGGCGTAATTGCTTCAATTTCAATGGAAACTATTAACTCAGAACATTTCAGGGAATTAAAGAAATACAATATTCCACTGGTATTGTTTGACCGGGTTTGTCCTGACCTGGATATTCCAAAAGTAATGGTCAATAATCTTGAAGTTGTTGCCTCAGCTGTTGAATTATTAATTAATAAAGGATATAGAAATATAGCACATATAAGTGGATCTAAACACATCAATGTATTTAATGACCGGCAGGAAGGTTATATGTCAGCCATTAAAAAACATGGATTGAAATATCATAAGGTTGTGAGAATCAATTCAGCATTTACAATTGATAAGGGCAAACAAGCCACTGAAAATTTATTCCTGGACAATATAAAACCAGATGCACTAATTTGTGATTCTCATTTTTTGACATTGGGGGCAATTTATAAAATTCGGGAATTGAATTTGAAAATTCCTGAAGATGTTGGTATAGTGGGATTTGGAGATAATCCATATGTGGCAGCCCTTAATTCAGGTGTCATTTCGATTGTTCAACCGGAATCTTCAATTGCAAATGAAGTATTTGAATTGATATTGAAAAAGATAGAAAATTTTGACAATAATATTTCTGAAAAAATTACAATTTCAGCAAGTATAATAGAAAAATAAATTTTTATTTATTTATGCACACGTGTGAAATTATTTTATATTAAATTGAACCCTATCGACGAATTATTAAATTATGTGTTTTATAGGCTGCCTTATTAACCATTGGGTTGATTGGAACCTTAAATTGGACAAAAAGCCTGCATTAAATGGAACAACAATAGAATAAAAAAGAGTAACATTTTTATTCTCAGCTTTTTTATTTATATAAATAAAGTAGGTAGAAAAAAATAAGGATTATGAAAAAATTATTAGTAGTATTTTTCCTTATTGGGATAATCAGTAGAGGAAGTGCACAAAACGATAGCCTTTTAAAACTATGGTATTTACAACCTGCAAAGCAATGGATTGAAGCATTACCTGTTGGAAATGGACGTTTAGGGGCAATGGTTTATGGTGATCCCTGTAAAGAAATAATTCAACTTAATGAAAACACCGTTTGGGCAGGACAACCAAACCAAAATGATAATCCAGATGCTAAAGAAGCATTGCCTGAAGTTAGAAAATTGATTTTTGAAGGTAAATATAAGGAAGCACAGGATCTTGTTAATCAAAAATTTATTAGTAAAACTTCACACGGAATGCCCTACCAAACAGTTGGCGATCTTCAACTCAAGTTTTCAGGTCACGAAAACTATTCCGACTATTATCGGGAACTTGATATTGAAAATGCAACAGCTTCGACCAGGTATAGTTTGAATGGAGTAAATTACAGTACAAAAATATTTGCTTCATTTCCGGATCAGGTAATAATTGCTCGTATTACGGCAGATATGCCTGGTTCTGTGTGTTTTTCAGCTACATTAAACAGACCTTCAAAAGTTAATATTACCACTATTGGGAACGATGAACTTATTTTATCTGGAATAACGAGCGATCATGAATCGGTTAAAGGGAAAGTCCAATTCGAAGCCAAAATTAAGATAGTTGTTACGGAAGGTAAGGTATCTGCCAATGATACAGCATTGAATGTCACTGGCGCCAATGTTGCTACAATTTATATTTCTATTGCATCTAATTTTAATAATTATAATGATATAAGTGGTAATGCTGATGAAAGGACAAATACATACCTGCAGAATGCACTTAAAAAAAGTTACGATCAGATTTTAAAAGATCATATTGCTGATTATCAACACTATTTCAAAAGGGTAAGTATCGATCTGGGAGTAACCGATTCGGTTAGAAATGCTACTGATAAGCGCATTAAACAATTTGCATCAGGCAATGACCCACAATTAGTTTCATTATATTTTCAATATGGGCGTTATTTATTAATCTCATCTTCACGGCCTGGAGGCCAACCTGCTAACCTGCAGGGAATATGGAATGATCAATTAATACCTCCATGGGATAGTAAATATACCGTAAACATAAATACGGAGATGAATTACTGGCCCTCTGAAATTTCCAATCTTACCGAAATGAATGAACCCTTGATTCAAATGATCCGTGAACTTTCAGAAACTGGTAAACAAACAGCAAAAGACATGTACGGTGCAGGCGGATGGGTATTGCATCATAATACGGACATTTGGAGAATCAATGGCCCTGTTGATGGATCATTCTGGGGAATGTGGCCTATGGGTGGTGCTTGGCTTTCTCAGCATTTATTTCAAAAATATGAATTTAACGGCGATAAAGAATATCTTAATTCGGTTTATCCCGTGATAAAAGAAGCTTCCCGGTTTTACCTCGATTTTTTAATTGAAGAACCTGAGCATAAATGGTTAGTGGTTTGCCCCTCCATTTCACCGGAAAATTCACCAGCCAGTCATCCCGAATCGTCAATATCTGCGGGCACAACCATGGATAATCAATTGATTTTCGATTTATTTAACATAACGATACAAGCAGCTAAAATTCTTAACACGGATAATGAATTGGTTACAAAAATTCAAGAAACACTAAATCGTATTTCTCCCATGCAGGTTGGGCAATGGGGACAATTGCAGGAATGGATGTACGATTGGGACAGCCAGAACGATAAACATCGGCATGTTTCACATTTATACGGACTTTTCCCGTCAAATCAAATTTCTCCATACCGAACACCGGAATTATTTTCTGCAGCAAGGACTTCACTGATTTCCCGGGGAGATGAATCAACAGGGTGGTCCATGGGTTGGAAAGTAAACCTATGGGCGCGCTTGCTCGATGGCAATCATGCATATAAACTTATTACCGACCAGCTAAAACCAGCTCCCCAGAACAGATGGGGAAAAAGTGGAGGGACCTATCCAAATCTTTTCGATGCACATCCTCCATTCCAGATTGATGGTAATTTTGGTTGTACTTCAGGTATTGCCGAAATGTTAATGCAAAGCCATGATGGTGCTATTCATATATTACCAGCACTTCCTGATGCATGGAATAGTGGCAGTATAAAAGGACTGAAGGCTAAAGGCGGATTTGAAGTGGATATTCAATGGCATAATAGTGAAGTTAAAAAAATTATTATAAAGTCGAATCTTGGAGGTAATTGCCGTATTCGTGTCCCAAATCAAGTAGCTTTTAGTGATAGTACATCACTAAATCCCGCGACAGGTATAAATCCGAATCCTTTTTTTGATATTGCCCAGATAAAATCACCATTAATTTCTGACACCACAAAAGTAAATTCTGTATATCTTAATCCTACTATAGTATACGATTTTCCAACTAAGGAAGGAAAACAATATACCCTCATCAATATAAATTAACCAGAGTTTAACAATAACCAAACCTATATATATAAAATGTCTAACCACTTATTAAAACTAAACAATTATGAAAAAAAACAGACCAATTAAGGTAGCAGTATTCTTGTTACCACAGCTATTGCTTTCGTTATGGTGCTTTTGCCAATCATCAATGATACAAGGCACAGTAACAGACGAAAGCGGAACCCCTTTAGTTGGAGTTAATGTTGTAATTCATGGGACAACCATTGGTACTATTACTAATACAAATGGAGAGTATCAAATTGAAGCCAATGCTGAATCAATCCTTACTTTTTCATTTGTGGGTTACCTCAGCGAAAGTGTAGTTGTTGGAAATCAAACAGTAATCGACATCGCCCTATTACCTGACATTATGGAGTTGCAAGATGTTGTTGTTGTAGGTTATGGTACTCAAAGAAAGGAAACGATGACGGGTTCGATATCAAAAGTCGAAGGTAAGGAGATTAATATAAGTCCTTCAGTAAACGTTTCAAGTTCTCTGGCGGGTAAGCTTCCAGGCTTAATCATTAACCAGCGTGATGGATGGCCCGGGAGAGAGTTTCTCGATATATTGATCCGTGGAAATGCTACGATAGATAGTGATCCGGATTATTTACCGGGTGATGATGATGATCCTAATGATCCTTTCGACGTTATTAATCCTAATGAACCTCTCGTTGTTATTGATGGCGTACCCCGCGATAATCTGAGCCGGCTTAATCCGGCAGATATTGAAAGTATAACAGTGCTGAAAGATGCCTCGGCAGCTA
Organism: uncultured Bacteroidales bacterium; assembly: GCA_964496465.1. Taxonomy (GTDB): domain Bacteria; phylum Bacteroidota; class Bacteroidia; order Bacteroidales; family CAYFUP01; genus CAZBZX01. Next base: position 2,061 of record CAZBZX010000246.1, on the reverse strand, counting down.
TTTATGGTGCACGTGGAGCCAATGGGGTTATTTTAGTTACCACGAAACAAGGATTAAAAGGTCTACCCATGTTTGACTTTACATACAGTTATGCCATTCACAAGCCTACGAACATTCCGGATATGATGGATGCTGCTTTGTTTGCAGAGGTTTACAATGAAGCAGAGTGGTATCGGCAGCGTCGACCGGATATGAGTAATTTTACACCATTCTTTACAGATGAGGCTATTCAGAAATACCGAGATGGTTCAGATCCCTCTGTATACCCAAACACCAACTGGCCGGGTGAGATAACGAAGAATCATTCCTATATGCGAAAGATGAATCTACAGGCTAGTGGAGGGACAGAATATATCAGATACATGCTCTCCTTCGGGATGACAGATCAAGATGGTAATTTTAAAAATAATCCTACCCACTATAAGCAATATAATACACGAGTTAGGATTGATGTTGATTTAACAAAGAATTTAATCCTTGGTGCTAACATTAATGCTAATCTCAATGACAGAACCTATGCTTCAGAACCAGTTGACTTTGTTGGCATATTGCAATCAAACCCAACATTGGTAGCAGTATATCCCAACGGATTGATTGCACCGGGTCGATTCCGTAATAATCCTCTCTTGGTTGGACGCCGTGGATACGATAAAACCGAGGATTATCCGATATATACAACTTTTACAGCAAGTTATGAGCTACCATTCATTAAGAATCTGAACCTGGATGCTTCCTACAATTACGACTTAAGAAACGAGTTTCAAAAATTATTCAAAAAGCCATTCTACTACCATGAGTTCAATGTACAAACCGGGGAATATGACCGTACTGAATCCGGAACCACAATCGAGTTAACTGATACCTATCGTAAATGGACGACGTCACTGTTCAATTTCAGGGTCTCCTATAAAATAACGATCAGCCAGGACCATAATATTTCAGCTATGGTAGGTACTGAGCAACAAAAGTGGAAATTTAGTTGGGCGCAGGCCTATCGGAAAAATTTTGTCAGTCCAGCTATTCCCCAGATCGATGCGGGAAGTACGGATTCAGAAGATAAGGATAATCGCGGAAGCGCTGCGGAGACTGCTTACAATAACTATTTTGGCCGGGCAAATTATGATTTCAAACGTAAGTACCTGCTTGAATTTGTGTTCCGTTATGATGGTTCGCAGGTTTTTCCTGAAGGAAATAGATATGGTTTTTTCCCTGCGGTTTCAGCTGGATGGAGACTTTCGGAAGAAGATTTTTTCGACAATCTACTTTTCATAAGCGAGTTGAAGCTCAGGGGATCCTATGGCGAGTTGGGTAATGACCGTGTACCTCAATGGCAATATTTTCAGGCTTTTGAATTTGGAGATAATTACGTTTTTGGCACCAGCGAAGTGCCGGGTATTTTTTCCAGTACTATGCCTAACCCAAATATTACCTGGGAAGTAAGCAAGAAACTCGATTTCGGTTTAGCTGCTGAATTGTGGGATGGATTAATTGGTACAGATTTAACGGTATTTAAAGAAAAACGATCAAATATTCTGCTTGCGCGTAACCTTTCTGTAAGCCATGTGTTTGGTTTCCCCGATTTGCCCGACGAAAATATCGGGGAGGTGAACAATGGCGGATTTGAAGTGGTATTGAGTCATCGAAATACCTTTGGAGATCTGGTATATTCAGTTAATGCAAACACTACTTTCGCACGAAGCGAGATTATTTTTATGGACGAAGTACCGCCAGCTGAACCTTATCAAACAGAAACCGGTCATCCAATTGGTTCGGGCCTCTATTATAAGTCTGATGGGATTTTCAACACCCAGGAAGAGCTAGACAACTACCCACATGGTACTGGGGCCCAGGTGGGAGACATTAAGGTGCTTGACCTGAATGGAGATAGTGTGATAAATGATGAAGACCGATATCGGACCAACAATTCTCCAATTCCTGAATATATCTTTGGTCTGACCACAATGTTCCAATACAAATGGTTCGATTTAACCTTGTTTTTTCAGGGACAAACCAATGCCTATTCCTATGACTATACACTTACAGAGTTTGGTGAACAAGATC
>CAZBZX010000245.1:0-6872 GCA_964496465.1 uncultured Bacteroidales bacterium | reverse complement strand
ATAAACAATCAGCTTTATTTTACATTGCTATTTATAAGCCAAATTCAAAAAAAAATAAAATTTATAAAACTTATTGAAGCTATGAATACGAAAATGAATCATATAATCAAGTGTAACTTTATTTTATTAACAAATAATTTAATAACATACTAATATGAATAATAACAAAATTCTACTTACTCTTTTAAGCATTCAAGTAGCTTTTCTTGTAAATGCACAACATCAGCTTGCATCCAATGTTAAGGGAATCGATGAATATATAAACCCTGTTTTTGCAGGCGATTATCCAGACCCAAGTATTTTAGTAGATGGCGATGACTATTATATGGTACATTCATCGTTTGAATATTACCCCGGCCTTTTAATCTGGTATTCAACAGATTTGATCAATTGGACACCCGTTGCCAATGCTTTGCACAAGTATGTTGGTTCGGTTTGGGCATCTGATTTGGCAAAATATGACGGAAAATATTACATCTACTTTCCTGCCAGCGGAACAAATTATGTGATAACTGCTGACGATATTGCAGGTCCCTGGAGCGATCCGGTTGAATTAGAGGTTACCATGATCGACCCCGGGCATGTTGTTGATGAGAAAGGCAACAGGTACCTTTATTTCAGTAGTGGTAGTTTTGTTCCCTTATCGAAAGACGGACTTTCCATAACTGGGGAAATCAAACACAGTTACGATGGTTGGAAGATACCGCGTGATTGGACTATTGAATGTTTCTGCATGGAAGGGCCAAAACTTGTCAAGCATGGTAATTATTATTATTTAACAGTCGCCGAAGGTGGTACTGCCGGTCCGGCAACAGGCCACATGGTTATTTCAGCACGTTCCAAGTCACTATTTGGGCCCTGGGAAAATTCTCCATTTAATCCAATCCTACACACGAAAGATAATTCCGCAAATTGGTGGTCGGTAGGACATGGTACTGTTTTCGAAGATGCCAAAGGAAATTGGTGGATGGTATTTCATGGTTATGAAAACGGTTTTTATAATATGGGTCGCCAAACAATGCTCATACCTGTTGAATGGACAGAAGATGGCTGGTACAAAATACCCGACGATATTGAGATTGATAATCCTATCAAGCTACCCGAACTCATAAATAAAAACGAAAAATCATTTGAATTAAGCGATAAATTTGACGGTACTTCACTGAAACCACACTGGAAGTTTTTCAAAGACTTCGATGAAAATAGGTTTAAATTAGAGGACAACAGTATTGTTATTAATGGAAAAGGAAATTCAGTAGCTGATTGTTCACCTATGCTTTGCATACCGTCAAATCATGCTTATACTGCACAGATTGAAATCGAAATAGAAGGCGATGCTATTGGTGGTATTGTTTTGTTTTATAATGAGGGAGCATATTCCGGAATTTTGGCAGATAAAGAGAATGTTTTGGCAAACCTTAGAGGATGGCAATTTCCAACTGAGAAAAATGTAATTAACAGGCATGTTTATCTTCAACTTAAAAACATAAATAATACAGTTGATATGTATTACAGTTTGGATGGAAATAACTGGATTAAAATTGAAAATTCATTTGAATCATCAGCATATCACCACAATGTGTTAAGTGGATTTATGAGCCTTCGTATTGGTTTGTGTTCAATGGGAGAAGGTAAAGTTCGATTTAAAAATTTTGAATACAAACCTATAAATTAGAAACAATTTCATAGATTTTTTAAGAGTGACTATTATAAACACTCTTAAAATGAACATAAGATTTTTAAAAAATTATTATTTTTTTCTGCCTTTTAACGGCATGCAATCCACAATTTTTCATATGCAAGAAATATTAATAATATTGATGTGCAAAACAGTAAATTAATAGTCTCACAAAACAGATAATTTTTTTTCTTCGAAAATTTGTAACTTGTTTAGCATAACAATTAAGTGTAAAACTATTTTAGGACGATACAGTTCAATCTTGTCGAAATTTTAAATTTTGAAAAAAGAAAGAAACTTAAACAGAATAAAATGGAAAAATTATTCTATATATTCAATATGCTATCCGAAATAATAGAATGAAATTGATCCTGATGAAATAATCCGCCAATTAAATCTGCAAGTCCTATTTGAACTAGACAACTATCCATTTTCGTACACTAAATGTTTCGCATACGTACATAATAGGATAACATTTTTTTAGTGTAAACAGAATAAGTTGTTAATTATCAAATATTTATATTAGGTGGCATAATAATTGTATTTTTCGTGCAGTTATTTTATCAAAACGTTTATATTATAAAATACTTACCAATACTAATAATATGATATCACACACCTTAAAAACATCGTTTCGTTTAATGCTTAAAGCGAAGCTTGATGCTATTGTTAAACTGTTGGGTTTGGGATTAGGTTTAGCTGTTTGTACTATTTGCACAGTTTACGTATTAGATGAGCTAGCATTTAATTCATATTATAAAGAAAATTCAGAGAATATCTATAGAGTGTTAAGAGAATATTCTCCCGAAGGTTTGGATAAAAAAATACTTTCAGGGACAGCATCCCGGTTATCAAATCTATTAAAAGATGAATTTCCCGAAATTGAATACTCTACGCGTTATAACAGAATGGGGATGTCAATTAAATACAAGGAAGAGGTTTATAATGGAAGTCAAGCAACTGTTGACTCTTCTTTCTTTGATATTTTCCCCGTAGAGCTTGTACGAGGTAATTTAAATGATTTATCTACTAAACCCTATTCCATATTAATTACCGAAGAACAAGCTGAGATAATTTTTAAGGATGAAGATCCGATTGGAAAAAGTTTACAGTACACTAATTTTTATGTTGAAGGAAAGTTTTTTGAAGTAGTAGGAATTGTTAAGACTCCTCCCCGCAATATTTTCCCAGGCTATAGGACCATAACTTGTGAGAAACGTCATTTGCCTGATTGGTTTTTTGATAGCTGGGCACTCGATACAGAATATCTTCCGGTAACTACTTTTATTAAATTACACAAGGGAATATCAGTCACTCATCTTCAGAAAAAAATGCAAGAAAGCATTCCCTCAAAAATGGGTAATGAGGGTACCGTAATTGTTAAACAAATACTACAACCGTTTAGGCGTATGTATTTATATTCTAAAGCCGATTACAATTTAAACTGGGGGAGCGATATCAAAACGCTATGGATGTTTATATTACTTACCGGGGTTATACTTTCAATTGTTATTATTAATTATGTAAATCTAACTATAGCAAGGTTTACCGAAAGGAATAAGGAAATTTCGATACGAAAAGCAAATGGGGCCTCGAAAAAAGATTTACGAATAGTTATTATTATCGATTCCTTATTGGTTTGTGTATTAGCTATTCCAATAGCTTTACTTATTGCCGATTTTGGATTAGGAATTATAAATCAGTACTTGCGATCGGACTATGCCTTAGACTTAATGCATAATCCACAATTAATATTTGCAGTAATAATAATAACTGTAGCTACCGGTTTAATTTCAAGTATTTATCCGGCAATAGTTTATTGCTCTCAAACGCCAGCGTTTCTATTAAATAAAAATAAAATCAGGAAGAAAGGTAAGAGTGTTACCAAGCAGAGTTTAGTGATTTTTCAATTTTCAATTTCAATTATTTTAATAATACTAACTATTGTATGGTTAATGCAATACAACTATTACGTAAAAAAAGATCCTGGTTTTAAAGCAGATGATTTGCTAGTTAGTTCTATCCTCGGACAGGACCCCCATTTACGTCAGAATAGTCATAAAATTTCTGATGTTGTTAAGGAGAATCCTATAATTGAATTGTCAGGGCCGGTACATATTCTGCCAGGAATGCAGCGAGATGAGTTTTTGGTTAAACCCGAAGGACATAATGAGCCTGATTTTAATATAGTTGTGATGGCCGGTGATTATACTTTTAATAAGCTTTTTGGAATTGAGATTATTCGAGGAAGGGATTTCTCCGAGACTAATTCAAGCGATATAACCGAAGCTTGTTTATTGAATGAAATGGCCTTGAAAACGCTTGGCTGGGAAGATGATCCTATTGGCAAAAGAATAGAGGGAATGGATAAAAATATGAGGGTAATAGGAATTGTGAAAGATTTTTATGCGGCACCTTTTGATAAAGGCATTGATCCAACCATGATAATGATTTGGGATGGAGTGTATAATAGCATGGTTTTTAAGGTGAAAAAGGAAAATCACGAGAAAGCTAAAGAATATTTAACCGAAGTTTTAACAAGACTTTCACCTGATAGTTATATAGGTTTTAATACCTATAAAGATTATAAGGAAAACTATTACAATAATATGAAGGTGTCTTCAAATATTTTTGCAACCTTCTCTATTATAGCTATTTTTCTAGCTTGTTTAGGGTTGTTTTCACTCTCCTTATTTTCAGTTTTAAAACGAACTAAGGAGATAGGTATTAGAAAAACAATTGGAGCAAATACAAAAGAAATTGTTGCTATTTTCTTGAAAGAGATATTAGTATGGGTAGGAATAGCTTTTGCAATAAGTTGTCCAATAGCATACTATATTTCGAACCTAGCCATTAGAAGCTATTCCGATAGAATACCTCTTAGCTGGTGGATATTTGTGCTAGCTGGATTAATTGCACTTCTTATAGGTATTTTAACTGTGCTTTTCCATACGCTAAAGGCAGCTAATAAAAATCCGGTTGATGCTTTACGTTATGAGTAGCAATTAGCAGTATATACAAATTAAAATATTAAAATATTGAATGATGATTAAAGCAGCAGAATTATCAAAAATTTTTAGCACAGAAGAAATTGTCTTGTCCTAAATAGGTTGACACTATTGAATATTATTATTAGTCTCTGGAAGTGGTTAAGAAAAGTGTCTCACAAAACCGGATATATATTAATTTCCAGAATTTTTGTAAATTGGCAACAAATAAATTTTATTAACTATTAATAAGAAAAAACGCCAGATTTTTCTAAAATTGAATTATATAAATTATAAAAGTGTTGATATAAAATAGTTGTAGGAAAGCTGCTTAAGCTTTTCGTAAAAAGGAGACAAAAATGAATAAAAAAATACTATTGTTTTTAGCGCAAGGATTTGAAGAATATGAAGCAAGTGTTTTTACCGATGTGATTGGTTGGAGCAGGGTTTATGGAAATGAACCAGTTGATTTAATAACTACTGGACTTCGACCAGAGATTAAGTGCACATGGAATTTTGTTGTACGTCCCGAGATAAAATTTGAGAATGTTAAAGCAAATGATTATGATGCATTAGCAATACCAGGAGGATTTGAAAATACAGGATTTTATGAAGATGCGTATAATGAAAAATTTCTTGAATTGATTCGGGGATTTAATTCACAAGGAAAAATAATAGCATCAGTATGTGTTGGAGCAATGCCGGTTGGAAAATCAGGGATATTAAAAAATAGAAATGCAACTACATATGATTTATTGGATGGATTCAGACGAAAACAATTAGCTGATTTTGGTGCAATTGTAAAAGACGAACAGATTGTGGTAGATAAGAATATAATTACTTCAACAGGACCAGCAACTGGATTAGGAGTGGCATTTATTTTGTTAGAGATGTTAACAAATAAAGAAAATGTTGACATAGTAAAAAAATATATGAGAATTGTATTATAATAAAAACGTCTAGCCTACAACACAGCATAAAAGGAGTTGCCGGTCCCGATAGCTATGATTTCAATATTTGCAATACCTTTTATAAATTACAGTTTAGTTATTCATTACTAACTACAGTTGAGCTCTTGCTTGAATTTGCAGCAGGTTTACTTAAACCCATGTAAACTTCGATTACAACTTCAAGCATAAGTGACGCTGTTAAGTAAGACGTTTTTTTAAATGATTTGGAAAAGGGCTTGTTGTGCTCCAACCACCATCTACCATAATGACTTCACCTGTAATATGGCGAGCTTTATCATCAGCCAAAAACATTGTTGTATAAGCAATATCTTCAGTAGTAGCAACTGTTTGACTTGGAGAAACTTGCTGCCATCCTTCTGCATATTGTGGATCCTCTATAGTTCTTTCAGTAATGGTAGCACCTGGCGCAATTGCATTAACAGTTAAACCATATTTTCCAAGTTCTTGTGCTAAACTTTTAGCTAATTGTCGGATACCAGCTTTAGTCATTCCATATGCACTAGTGAAAAAATGGGACTGAACACCACATACGGAAGACATAAGTATAATTCGACCTTTTATTTTATTTTTAATCATCTCTTTTGCAGCCGCTTGTACAGAAAAGTAAGTACCTCTCATATTTACTGCCATAAGGTGATCGAATTCATCAACTTGCACATCCAAAAAATTACTAAAAATTGTAATGCCAGCATTAGCAACGAATATATCAAGGCCATTGTTTTGTTTAGAAAAATCATAAATATTTTTTTTTATAGTTTCCGTATTGGCTAAATCTCCAGGATAGGCAAATACACACTGCTTTTGTAATTCATTATTAATGATTTCACATGCTTGATAGGTTTCTATTTTTTTTAGTGAATTTAAAGCTACTTTTGCACCTGAATGGGCAAACTGACGGCAAATTTCAAAACCTATTCCACTACCGGCACCAGTAACAAAAACTCTTTTTTTATTAAATCGTGACAAGTTATTATCCCCCTTTATTTAAAAATATTTATTCGTTATGCATACTATAACATATATTCTAATGCATTTCGTAGTATAGTACTCTTTTTAAATGAATATTCTGCTATTTAATTCTGTAAATATATTAATACTACCGAAAAAATATGAGGTTTATAAAAGATTTATGCAGTTGGCATTACATAACTTCTCCCGCTATCTCGGACGGCTTGTCCCGATTATTCAGCGATTTTGCTGAAGGTATTTATTTTAGTCGCACCCCTATTTAAATTT
>CAZBZX010000244.1:0-6920 GCA_964496465.1 uncultured Bacteroidales bacterium | reverse complement strand
TCCGAGGGTAATCAGACTAATCTTAGCTCCCCACTGAATTATTTTTCTGGATATTTCCTGTTCATCACCAACACCTACTCCAAAGATATGGTGATAATCTTCAATTGATCCTTTTATAATGTCAAAAAAGGACATAATTCTTTTATTTTATATCCATTCTTTTCTTTAAAGATAGATATTTAATAAATAATTTATTTGATAAATTTATAAAAATTTATATTATAATTTTAAACCAATATAAACAAAATCATTTAACCAAAAAAAACAGGATTTACATCATTATTGTCAAAATTAATCTCTTTTTTTTTCCAGTAAAAAATTTATTTAATCTTATTGCTTTTATAAATACTCTTTTATTCTCATTTTAACTTACTTACTTAAATTCATACAATATTTTAAAAAAACTCTCTACTTGGGAGTTAAAATACTACTATTTTAATTTATATTTAATAATTTCTACTTTATATTGCCTATCTTACCTCGATCAATAGAAATAAAAACTGCACCTATTAAAATAATTCCTTTCACTACAAGTTGCCACTCGGATGGTACACCCATTATTACAAGACCATTCCCGATAGTAGACATTATAATCGCTCCAATAATCGTTCCATAAACATTCCCCACTCCTCCAGTAAGCGGTGTTCCACCTAAAACAACAGACGCTATTACATCTAGTTCATATCCAGTCCCAATAGTTGGACTTGCTACACCAAGTCTCGCAGCCATTATAAACCCACCTAATCCTGCAAAACATCCAGAAATAATAAATGGTATAACTTTATATTTTTTTACGGGTACTCCAGACATTTCTGCAACTGTTTCATTACCACCAATGGCTCTATCAAATTCTCCAATTTTTGTAAAGTTAAAAAGAACTGAAACTATTACAAAAGAAATACTCGCAACAATAAATATACCCGGCCAACTTCCCATCCACAATATTTCCCTTGGCATCATAACTGGAAAACCTTTAGAATAAATAGTTGTAAGTCCTCTGGCCATTTGCAGCATACCCAAGGTTACAATAAAAGATGGTATACGTAAAAAAGAAAATGTAATACCATTTACCACTCCGCAAGCTAAACCAACTAAAATACTAACAAACAATCCTAAAATAGGATTTACTGAAACTGCAACAGTCGTTCCAATTATTCCTGAAAGAGCCAATACGGACCCCACTGATAAATCTATGCCACCACCAATGATTGTAAAAGTCACTCCAAACCCAACTGTCATAGTTATAATACTTTGCTGTATTATAAGAATCATGTTTTTTGTATTGGCAAATCTCTCTGGAATTAAAACTCCGAATGTTACAAGCACTATAAATAGCGATAAAAAAGGTATTATAACTTGAAAATTTACATGCTTGTTCTTTTGTGATAATAAATTTTTTTCAACCATAAGTGTTACTAGTTTTTCCTTTCTCAAAAAGCTAATGATAAAATAGAAAATAAATGCGTAGGGCTTTGGAAAGCCTTACGCATTTATTTTATGTTATTTATTTCAGACTAATTTCAAAGAAATATTTGCCTGAAGCTTGAGGATTCTTTGCCTTGCTTATTTTAGTTGCATCGATAGATGGAGGATTATCTACAAATTGCTCCATAAATGCATCAACATCCGATTCTGCTACTTTCATTAATTTAAGTCTGGCAACCCTGTATTCAGGTTCTGGTGGATAACCTTGCAAGTAATCATAAAGCATAATTAATCCAAAACCACCCTGTAACCAATGACCACCAAAGGAAGCATAATAATCGCCTACTTTAATGAGTTCCACTGCATCTGGATTTAGGTCCATCCCAACTACTTTTATTTTATCATTTCCTGCATTCATCAAAGCTTTTACAGCTCCTACTGCTAATGCATCATTGTAACACCAAATACCTTCCACTTTATCAGGATAGGCTGATAGATAATTTTCCATAACCTGCATACCTTGATCGATATTTTCACCTATCCATTGGACATCTACTAAGTTTACATCCGGAAATTCTTTGAGCGCCTTATCTAGCCCAGCATATCTTCCTTCGGCAACTGAAGCTCCGTGCACACCGTTAATAGCAGCTATATTTTTCATGCCCAATTCAACAATCAGAGTTTTTGCAATATTATAGCCAGCATCTTCATCGTCAGGGCCTATAAATCCAACAAACCCTTCCCAAGGATATTCTCTGGGATCTATGCCTGGCCATCTATCTGTAATTGCAATCGGAACTCCCTTCGCTTCTGCGCGCGCAATAATAGTAGGTCCTACTTGAGCAGTTTGCGGAGTTACTATTAAACCGTCCACACCTGAGGCTAGTAAATTCTCAATATCTAATATTTGCTGTCCTTCACTATTTTGACAATCTACAATTTTCGCTTCAACACCAAGTTGATCAGCTACTACCTTAACAAAACCAACATATCTTTGCCAAAATGGGTTTGCTAATACAGGAACAGAAACTCCGATCACAGGTTTATCCTGTGCTGCTGTAAATATACTTAAAGTTCCAAACATCATTGCTACAATGAGTAAGCAAATGATTAATCTTCTACTTTTTAACATTTTCTAAAAACCTCCTAAAAATTATTAGTAAATTTCATATGTATCATTTAAAAATCTCAAGCCTTAAACTATTTATTTAGTATATACTATTCAATTCACCTCCTTTTATTGAGAAACGGGGCAATCGAGAAAAAGAATAGTTCATAGCATAAATCCCAGAATAAGATTAATATTTTTAGTCACAATTTTCTTAGGATTAACTTATTTGGTAAAAAAAATTGATTTTTTATTCTCTTTCATCAATGTATCCCAATTCTCGTTGTAATTATTTTATATATTTATCTACGATTTTAAATCATTCATGTCCAATCAGACCATATTCGCGACAATTTCTTCTTCTGAAGGTTTTTCGGATCTTTTAAAAGTTTTTACTATCTCACCTCCCTTGAATATCATGATATTATCACTCATTCCTATTAGCTCTGGTAATTCTTCACTAATCATCAAAATAGCTTTTCCCTGGTTTTTCAATTTTTCCATCAAACGATAAATCTGAGCTTTTGCACCTACATCAATACCTCTTGTAGGACATACAAAAATAAAAATATCCGTATTTCTTGCCAACCATTTAGCAAGAACCACCTTTTGTCGATTTCCTCCACTAAGGGTTGAACATAAATAATTAATATCGGAGACACGGATATCCAATTCTTTTTTATATTTTTCTGCAATTTTACTTTTAATTGAATGGGAAATGAAAAAATTTGTCTTATATTTTTTAGTAACTTGATCCATGTTGGGGAGTGAAATATTATCTTTGACCGAGTGCATTAGGATCAAGCCTTCCTTGTCTCTTTCTCTTGGAACATATGCCATCCCCATTTTAATGGAGTTAACTGGGTTTAATTGCTCTAATTTATTGTTCTTTAATCGTATTTCTCCTTTGTGCGGAACAAGACCGAACAATGCCCTGCCCAAGATATGCATACCGGAACCGACTAAGCCACCTATACCTAATATTTCACCACTATGCAGATTAAAATTGATATTTTTCACTTGACCTTTTATGTTGACATTTTCAACTGAAAGAAAAACCTCAGAGCTATAATTTTCTTCAACATCGGTTCGATAATAATCTTTAATTTCTCTACCAACCATCATCCTGGAAAGATCTTTAACATTTGTCTCGGTTATAAGTAGAGTCTTTACTATTTTTGCATCCTTCATCACTGTAATTCGATCACCTATTTCAAACACTTCATTTAATCGATGAGAAATATATAATATGGCAATATCTTTACGTTTTAACTTGTCAATTTGCTGAAAAAGTATTTTTTGTCCACTTATAGATAAAGCTGCAGTTGATTCGTCCACAATCAAGACTTTGAGGTTTTTATTAGACACTGCACGAGAAAGTTCAATTAATTTCCATATCTCATAAGGAAGTGTTGTTACTTTTTTTGTTACATCTATGTTCTCAATCCCAACTTCTTTTAAAGCATTTTCTGCAAATTTATTTCTTTCGCTTACAGATAGAATCCCCATCTTCAAAAATTGATTTTCGCGATTGAGAAATATATTTTCAGCTACTGTTAAGCTTTCAATCAGCCCTGGTTCTTGAAAAATTATACTTATTCCTTGTTGAAACATATCCCACATATTTTTTGGCTCAACATTTTTCCCGAAATAATTAATCTCACCTTCATCTTTAATATAAGTACCTGCAATAATTTTTACTAAAGTAGATTTACCCGCACCATTTTCTCCTACAATACAGTGTACTTCTCCAGGATAAAAATCTATAGAAACTCCCTCGAGAGCTTTTATGCCTCCAAATGTCTTTTTAATGTTATTTACTTTAATTATAGGTTTAGAAAGCTTATCAACTTTCATTATTACAACTCCTATCTAAGTGTTTGTAAAAGCAGCGCCGTGAAAATAATATAATGAATGGTATAATCTATTATCTATATATTATATTCCTAAAAAAATTAGCTAAAAATATATAAATTAAAAGTATATTTAATAAGTGAGCTTACTAAAAATATTTTCAAATGAATAAAATTTATTTTAGCATTCCTCTTACTTTTTTCCCTAGACTTCCTCCCGGGTGATTAAGCGCATATTCTTCTTTAGTAAAGCCTTTAATTTGGGAGGCGGTAAGTGCTAAAGCATCTCCGAGCACCAATGTGGCGGTAGAACTGCTGGTAGGGGCTAAATTAAATGGGCATGCCTCTTTATCGCAAAAAAGACCGAGAGTAATATCACTATTTTTCCCTAAGGTCGAATTGACCTTGCCGGTTAATGAGATTACCTTGATTCCTCTGCTTTTTAAAATAGGCAATAAGATAATCACTTCTTGAGTTTCTCCACTATTTGAAACAGCGATGACCATATCTTCTGACTTTAGCATCCCCAAATCTCCATGAACAGCTTCCGTGGAATGGACGAAAAAAGAAGGAATTCCTACACTGGCAAAAGTTGCTGCCATTTTTTTAGCGATATGTCCATTTTTCCCTATACCTGTTATAATCAACCGACCCTTTAATTCACTTATTAACTTGGCAGCTAAGATAAAATTCTCCTGTAAGTTTTTCTCTAATTTTTCCAATACTTCTCTTTCATCTTTTATAACTTTTCTGCCAATTTCAAGTATTTTACTATTTTCCATTTATTTCCCCTTATTTACCTTTTTTAAAGTGAGGAGGAATTACCTCTTCCTTTAGAGGAAGATCTACCCATCCATCTACTTCCATAGATTTAAACACTGCACAGAGCACTTCCATATCTTTTGCTCCATCTTCCATCTTTATTATCGGTTCTTCATTATAAGCAATACAATTAATAAAATGTTTAATCATCTTTTTATATGCCCATCCTCTAGGAGGATAAATAGAAACCCATCTTTTAGATACAGGTTTGGTTACATTGTCTGTAGCCCAAAATACTTGTGGATATCGATAATCCTTGATTATTTCCGGCAAACTTTCCCAATCATAGTCTTTGTCTGTATAAATCGCCAAAGGAGCGGATTGATATGGATTTTGAGATTCCGAACTGGTTAAAATTGTACCTTCCGTACCCAATAATTCACAACCCTGGGTTACTACGGGAGAAAATCTATTCAAATCCACTATTCCAAACGAATTATCGGCAAACTCTATTTGGATATAAACACAATCATCTAAAACGGTATAAGAATCTGGTCTGGTTATATTTTTGGCAATGCCACATACTCTTTTTACCTCTTTTCCCATTAGCCATAACAATAAATCAACCATATGAGATCCTAGGTCAAAAATAGCTCCCGCAGCGGCCAGTTTGGAGTCACTCCTAAATTTTGTATAGGAAATCATTTCATGGTAAAGATCCCAGGATTCATGTGATTTAGAGCTTCCCATTTTGAGTTCACCAATAACTTTTTGTTCTATTAACTTTTTGGCAATTAAATGTTGTTCCCAAAAACGATAATTACAACCTACCATTACTTTAACATTGTATTTTTTTGCGGTATTGACAATATCCCATGCTTCATAATTAGTACAGGCAAAAGGCTTTTCAATAATAATATGTTTACCTGCTTGAATACAGGCAATGGCCTGTTCGTGATGGTAAAGATTAGGAGAGGCAATGATCACTAAATCAATATCATCTCTTTTTAGCATATCCTGGTAATCTTTATAGGAGGCTTTTACTTTCCATTTTTTTTCTGCGCGCATCCTATACTCTTCAACCGGATCAGAACCAGCGATTAACTCAGCTTCTTCAATCTGCTGAATTGAGGGAAAATGAGCAATTTCAGCAATACTGCCACAACCGATTACTCCTATACCTACTAATTTTTTCTTTTCACTCATAATTTTAAACTCCTTATTAGATATTTTTTAAAATATGATCATCTATTAAGCATTAGAGTCTTTTGTTAGATTATTAATAACCTTGACTCTTTGCTCTATTTCTTGCTTTTTCGGCATCCTCTCTATCACCACTCCCCCACTTCGTTCAATCACATAGGAAGTAGTAGCGGAAGCATAGACCGCAGAAGTATAAGGGTCTCTATTATGGAAAAAATGGGTTAAAAATCCGGCAGAAAAACAATCGCCAGCGCCAGTACGGTCCAAAATTTCATCTAACGGCGTGGGGAATGCCGGAATATAATATTCTTTATCTTTTGTTTTTACAAAAGAACCTTCTTTTCCGAGGGTAATCAGACTAATCTTAGCTCCCCACTGAATTATTTTTCTGGATATTCCCTGTTCATCACCAATACCTACTCCAAAGATATGGTGATAATCTTCAATTGATCCTTTTACAATGTCAAAAAAAGGACATAATTCTTTTATTTCATATCCACTCTTTTCTTTAGGGTGAGTATCTGAAGTACCCCCTCCATATCCGCCTACATCAACAGCCATTATTTTCC
>CAZBZX010000243.1:0-6920 GCA_964496465.1 uncultured Bacteroidales bacterium | reverse complement strand
TTTGAAAATTAAAAAAGCCTATCAACTTGACAGGCTTATATAATGTTAAAAAGTCAAAAATTACGATTATATTTTTTTAACATTTACTGCGTTCAATCCTTTTTGACCTTCCTCTACATCATAACTTACTTTATCTCCTTCAGTTATGGTATCGGTTAATCCATTTTTATGCACAAATACATCTTTACTACCATCATCAGGGGTAATGAATCCAAATCCTTTAGATTCATTAAAAAATTTTACTGTTCCGTTACTCATTATTAATAATTTAAATTTATATAAAATACAAAGATAGTATTCTTTTCATCTAAAAGTACTTAAGTCAAGCTATAAAATTTCTAGTTAATTGAATTATCCGTTTTGTGAGACGATTAATTTCATTATTTATAAAATTCCGTTTTATAAGACTCTTATAATATTCATTAAAAATAGATTTGAATTGAGCATTTAATAAGTGCCAACTTATTTCAGGACATTGCATATTTATTCATTCTTGGAAGTTGCATTAGGTTTAAAATAGTCCTTACCTCTATTTGCTAAAAGTTCAGCCCTCAATGAATCTACCAAATGCTTATATTCAGGTTTATCAGCCAAATTATTGGTTTCTTCCATATCTTTTCTGTGATCATACAACATATTAGAAATGAGAGAATCCTGTTCATTGCGCCATTCCGTATAAAGGTATTTGGGTGTTTTAATGCTTAACCCATCATGATATTTACAAATTACATGATCTTTCCATTCCGCTGAAGGATTCTTCAACAGGGGCACCAGGCTATTTCCTTCAGCTGTCTCGGGAATAGATATTCCACAAAGCTCACAAAGTGTTGGATAAATATCGACATATTCAGTTAACTTTTTGGTTTTTTGTCCCTTTGGAAAGCCTGGAGCTTTAATAATAAGAGGGGTTTGCAGCGAAGTGTTAAAATTACAATGCTTACACCACATACCATGGTCACCGAGGTTCCATCCATGATCACCCCAGAGAATAACAATAGTATTTTCTGCCAGACCTAATTCTTCCAGGGCATCAAGTACTTTACCTATTTGTGCATCGATATAGCTTACACAGGCATAATAGCCATGTTGCATACTAATAGCGGATGAATCACTTATAAAGCCTTCTTCTGGTATTCCATGATATGCTCTAAGCTCACCTGAATTATGGAATGCTTCTTTTGGTGCATTCGAAGGCCAAAAGCTTTTCTCGACCGGATTGAATTGATCGCGGGAATAAATATCCCAGTATTTTTGTGGGGCATTAAATGGCAAGTGTGGCTTTATAAATCCAGATGCGATAAAAAAGGGTTTATTCAGATTCTTCAATCTCTTTAGATCTGCAATTGTTTTTCCAGCCAGTTTACCATCATGATAAGCAGTATCAGAAACATCAGCAGCTTCCCATGGTGGTCCCCCTCCTGCTAATTCTAGTTCAACATTATTATCTAGATAATAATCTCTCCAGGTAGGGTTCGTCCGCGGGCGCCAGTTTTCATCCCAGCTTTCTTCCATGTCGTTCATATGATGAAAAATTTTCCCGTTTGATATTGTATAATAACCCATTTCCTTGAAATGCTTTGGGAGAGAAACAGCCTCTGGTACTTCAACATCAGCCCTTGTATAGTAATGAATAAAGCGATTCTTAGTTGGACGAGTACCTGTAAGAAGGCTGGCACGTGATGCACCACTTACCGGTATGTTACAATACGAATGCTGAAAAAGCATACTCTCAGAAGCGAATTCATCAATATTAGGAGACTTTACTACGGTATTACCATAACATCCCAACTCAGGGCGAAGGTCATCCACTGCAATCATCAGTATATTCATAGGTTTTTTAACTTCCGGCGAGCAACATATCAACACTAACAGCAATAAAAAGATAATAATTGTGTAATTTATTTTTTCATTTCGACTCATTTTCTTTAAATTAAATTTACGTTTAAGGCAATTTACAAAATATTAATTAAATACAAATTATCCGTTTTGTGAATCATTAAATTGATCAATAATAAATTTGAATATATTATTTAAAAATATCAACGTATTTCAGAATATAAAACATTTACCAATCCCAAATTTATATTACATTAAAAAATAAAACCCTGCAATTAAAATAATAGCAAGGTTTTATAACTTATACAGTATGTGTTTTTTAAAGTACTAATAACCAGTATATTGTTCCAATACACCTCCTGATTGAACGATTTCCTGGCTTGGGATAGGAAAAAACTCATTCGTTCCTTTTCTAAATTCAATATGATCACCATCGGCAAGCGTGTGGTTCAAGTATTTCTCTGCCAAATTCCACCGAACAAGGTCAAAGAAGCGATGGCCTTCACAAGCTAGTTCAACTAATCGTTCATGAACTAAATCATCATGTGTCAGAGAAGTAAATGAAGGTAAAACATTCAAATCACTCCCGCTATTCCTGGCCCTTTGACGCACAAGGTTGATATATTCCAAGGCTTTATTCTGATTGTTCATTTCAAAATAAGCTTCAGAAGCCCATAAAAGAACATCAGCAAATCTAATCATCTTAATATTGATAGGGCCCATTGGCCAGTTGCCTGGGCCAACAAGCACTTCATCAGGCGAGCATTCATATTTACGACTATGCCTGTGATTTCCTGTCCAGTATTTTAATTCATCAAAATTTGGGGTTACCCATCCAAAACTAGTTAAAAGGGTATCATCTTCTTCAAGAACTGTAGCTTTATAACGGGGATCACCTACTTCATACTGATTGACAAGAAAGTCAGAAGGGCACCACCATCCCCAGCCATGTGTTGTTGAAGTGCCGTCTTTTTTGTTAATCATATAAGGAGCGCACCAGGTAACTAATGCTTCCCCTCTGCTATAAAACCAACCCAACCCATCGTTCCTGCATTGAATTTCAAATACTCCTTCTTTGGAATTATTAGCATCCATCATAAATATATATTGATAACCCCCTGTACTGGCAACATTAGGATCTGGATCTCTCCATGTATTAAAACGTTCACCATCCAGTCCAACCAATTCGAATTCACCTGAATTTATTACTTGTTCAGCCCAATAAGCTGCTGAATCCCAATGCTGAGTCATTCCAGTGAATCTGGTATCATCAGAACAGTATTTAGCATATGATGATTCAAATAGATATAATTTTGCGAGTAATGCTTGAGCAGTTTCCTTAGAAACACGGCCAATTTCATCACCCCATTCACTCTTTTTTGGTAAATCTCTTATTGCAATGTTTAAGTCGGATTTAATAAGTTTATAAATTTCTGAAATATCACTTCTTGGCATTTGATATTCTTCAGGTAATAAAACATGGTCTACAAGAGGTACACCACCGTGTATCATTGTAAGGTAGAAGAAGTTAAAAGCCCTTAAAAAATGTGCCTCAGCTATTCTTGATTTAAGTAATTGAGCATTAAAATTTCGATCAGTTTCTTCCGTTACATTTGGCAATTCATTTATAGCAATATTACATGCGTTTATAGCCTGGAATAAGTACCCCCAAGTCCATTCAAATATTTTAGGGGTATTTGACACATGTCTTAATTGATCAACTACTTGAAATTCCGGAACATTACTTTTAGTTCCGCCACCTGTTTCGGCTTCATCAGAAGCAACACTTCCCATGATCATCATAATTGTTAAGTCCCAAACTTTTTCAATTTTAAACCATGAATAACAAGTAGTTACAGCCATATCTGCAGATTCCATAGTTGTATAAAAAGTTTCAGGGGCGAGTTTTCCGATTGGTTTAGTATCAAGAAAATCAGGTTTGCATGAAACTACTGAATATAATAAAATTATGATTATCAGTTTTTTAAATAATTGTATTTTCATTTTTATTAATTTTTATGATGTACTAAAACTGAAGGTTTGCACCAATTAATATTACACGGGAATGAGGATAACCGGCAGCTTTATCAATTCCCTGTGCCTGCATAACACTGCTACCAATTTCGGGATCAAATCCAGTATATTTTGTAAAAGTTAATGCATTTTTAATCCCTGCATAAATTCTAAACGTTTGAATTCCTACTTTTTTAGTTAAGACTTCAGGAAAAGTATATCCTAACTGGATATTCTTAACTCTCAAATAATTACCGCTTTCAACATAAAATTCAGACACTTCGGAATAATTGTTTGGGGAACTCCTAGGAACAGTTGTATTGGTATTTCCTTCAATCATATTTCCATTCATATCTGTAACCGGATCTCTGTATTGATCAAGAACTGCTTTTCCTTTATTTCCAAATTCTGAAGGTTCCATTAAATACATTTTCGTACCATTAAATAATTCATGACCGAATTTACCCTCAAGAAAAACATTTAAATCAATGCTTTTATAGGATACATTTGTTGAAAATCCTAATATAAATTTAGGTATTGGACTACCAATATTAACCCTGTCAAAAGCATTTATTTTTCCATCATTGTTTTGATCTACGTACCTAAAATCACCTGGTTGGGCACGAGATTGCGCATAGGCTGTATCTCCACTAGGTCTGACAATGAATGGCTGATTCCATATAACAATATCACCTTCTGAGTTAATATAAGCATCGTCCCATGTGAATAGTCCATCTGTTTCATACCCATTAAATTGCGAAATAGGTAAGCCCTCTGATGTAAGGGTAATATTTTTAAGGTTAACTCCTACTGTAGCCGTGGCTTCGTAAATTGAATCACCGTCAAGATCTATCACCTCATTCCTAATGAAAGTAGTATTTAAATCAAATGAGGCATTTAAATCTCCAGCAGATAGTTTATATCCTAAAGCCAATTCAATTCCTTCATTTAAAATCTTACCAAGATTAACCAATGGCCTGGAGTCACCTCCCAGTTGGGCAGTATGCTCTCTATACTGATAATATCCAGCATTTGAAGGTAAGGATTTGTAAATTAACATATCTTTATTATATTTTCTGAATAAATCGATCGTAGCTGTGAATTTATTTTCCAAAAAACCTAAATCGATACCAATATTCGACATGATCATAGTCTCCCAGTGCATATCAAAATTTGGAACCTGAATGAATGCAGCTCCAGGACTTGGATTTATTGAATTGTTAAAAACATATCTATAAGTATCATTTGTTGGATCTACCACAGCAAAATAACGGTATCTTTCAGGTGAATTTGCCCCGGTTTGGCCATATCCAAATCTTATTTTACCAAAATTAATGAAGTTGAGTTGGTCCATAAATGATTCTTCAGAGAATTTCCAGCCAACTGAAAAAGATGGAAATACACCACTACGGTAATTTGGGCCAAAGCGAGAGGAATAATCTTTTCTTATATTAAAAGTTATAAGATATCTTCCTTGATAGTCGGCATTAATTCGGCCAAAATATGAATATCCTGCCTCTTCCCATCCACTCCCTTCAACAATTTGTGCAGCCAGTGTATCATCAGTTGAGCTTGATAAGTACCTATTTTCTTCAACTTCAGTTAAATAACTTCTGCGTTCTCCCTGAATATTTCCATATTTTGAATATTCAGACTCAAATCCAGCCATTAATCCAAGATTAATTGATTCAAGGAAAGTTGTATTGTAGTTTCCGAAAGTTTGCAGTTGCCAGCCATATTGCTGGGCCATTTCCTTCGAAACGGTATTCCACTGCGTTCCCTGCTGTGGGCTATATTCATATAACGGTATGAATTCATCATTAATGTTGAAATTTGTAAATGCATTAACCCTTGAAGTTACGGTTAAACCTTTTAATGGTGTAATATCAACATATGCATTTCCCCCAACAGAATATTCTTGTTTTGTTCTGTTCATCACATCCTGGTCAACAATCGGATTATATCCATTAGGTGTTAAAGCCCATTTACCATTTTCATCATATGGAGGTATATAAGGATCCATTCTTAGAATTGGCACAAGTGGAGAATTGTATTCATTTTGAAAAAACCATTCATCATATCCTACCCTTTTTATTTTAGATAAGTGCAAATTTTCACCCATTTTAATGTACTTATTTAAATTGTGATCTGAATTAATTCGTAATCCAAATCTTTCATAATCACTATTTTTAAATATGCCATTTTGCCTGGTATAATTAGCACTTAAAAAGTAAGTTGAATAATCATTTCCACCCTGGACAGAGAAATCATACTGATCCATAATTGCAGTCCTTAACATCTCATCTTGCCAGTCATAATATTGAAAAGTGTCAGGTTGGGTTGTGAAAGGAGGACGCTCTTTAATAGCATTATCATAATTTCGTATATCTAGATACTCTTGCATATTTAGCATTTCCATTTTTTTCCATGGGTTTTGCCATCCTTTATAGATGTTTAAACTTGTTTGTATTTTCCCTTTTTCTCCTTTTTTTGTAGTAACAAGAATAACTCCATTTCCACCGGTAGCACCGTATATGGCTGCAGATGAAGCATCTTTAAGTATTTCAATCGATTCAACATCTGAAGGATTTAAGTTCGAAAGACTTCCTCTCACGCCATCAACAATTACCAATGGCTCAGAACCATTAACAGAAGATATCCCCCTGATTTGTATTTGAACATTTCCACCAGGCATACCTGTATTTGAGGTGATGCTTACTCCTGAAGCACGCCCTTGTAAAGCCTGATCAACACTTAACGATGGCATTTCCACGATTTTTTCTCCTGCAACTGATGCAACAGAACCTGTTAAATCACTTTTTTTCTGAACGCCATAGCCAACAACCACAACTTCATCAATTGATTTAGTATCTTCTTTAAGCAGTACCTCAATTATTGTTTTCCCATTAATTGGAATTTCAACTGTTTGATATCCCATAAATGAAAAAACTAGTATTGCATCTGGGTTCTCGACTTCAATAAAAAATTTACCATCCAGATCGGTAATTGTACCAACATCAGATCCTTTAATTAATACATTTACTCCAGGTAGCGTTACTTTTGTTTTAGCA
>CAZBZX010000242.1:0-6927 GCA_964496465.1 uncultured Bacteroidales bacterium | reverse complement strand
TATTTTTAGGGTTGGCAATTTAGTTTTAGGTTTAATTTTAGGGTATTTTGGCAACCGGGAGGGGTCCCGGTTGTTTTTTTAATCCACATCATCTTTGTTTTATAATCATTTTTTTTATACTTTGTGGGTAACAAATTTTAATTATTAATGCTTATTAAGTATTCATTTAAATATATAATCTTTTTTATACTTTTTTTATTTATATGCTCTATTTGCTCCTCTCAATACAGAAATAGACCAAATTATGATGATATGCGCGAAAAAATGGTGAAAAATCAAATTGAAGGAAGGGGAATAACAGATTCATTAGTGTTAAATGCCATGCTCACTGTTGAGCGACATTTATTTATTGATAAAGAATTTCATAATCAGGCGTACAATGATTATCCTTTATCAATTGGTGAAGGTCAAACTATTTCACAACCCTATATAGTAGCATTAATGACTGAAATGCTCAAACTCAAAGGAAATGAAAAAGTACTAGAAATTGGAACAGGATCAGGATACCAGGCTGCAATTTTAGCTGAAATTGTAGATAGTGTATTTACTATTGAAATTTTTGAATCGTTAGGTAAACATGCAACTCAATTATTGAAGGCATTGGGATATAAAAATATTTTTGTTAAGGTTGCGGATGGTTATAAGGGGTGGCCAGATGAAGCACCATTTGATGGAATAGTTGTTACATGCGCTCCTTCACACATACCACAGCCTTTAATTGAGCAGTTAAAGGAAGGTGGAAGACTTGCAATTCCAGTTGGCGAAAGTTATTCCCAACAGTTGGAATTATATCAAAAAATTAATGGTAAATTAAAATTAATTGAAAGTGTTCCGGTTCGCTTTGTCCCAATGATTAACAGTGAAGGAGGAAAATACTAAATCAAACTTCTTTGATAAAATATTTATCATTTTAAACCAGCCTTAAAATTATGTTAAATTTTTTAAGTATAATACTTAATGAATTATAAGAAATCATATTAAATATTATAATAAGAAAGATAAAAATGGAGGTTTTTGTTATTAATTATTAAATGTTTTTTTATTTTGCCTTCAATTTGAAATATATAATAAATCTATAAATAGTTATTTTATGTCGCCTAATTTAATTTTACCAAAAGGATATATAACTATCCTTGATCTTAAAGATACAGAAAAAGCAATAAAATTTATAAAAGATAATTTTGAAGCTGGGTTATCTTCAGAACTAAAATTACGTAGAGTAACTGCCCCACTTTTTGTGTTGAAAAATACCGGAATAAATGATGATTTAAATGGTGTTGAAAATAAGGTTTCGTTTCCTATAAAGGATATGAATAATAGAGTTGCTGAAGTTGTTAATTCCCTTGCAAAATGGAAAAGAATGGCTTTAGCTGATTACAATATTGAAAATGGGTATGGTATTTATACTGATATGAACGCTATTCGTCCTGATGAGGAATTAGATAATTTACACTCATTATATGTTGATCAATGGGATTGGGAAAGAGTAATGAGTAAAGAAGAAAGAAACCTCGATTTTTTAAAGTTTATTGTTAAAAAAATTTATGAGGTGTTAAAACGAACAGAATATATTATTTATGAGCATTATCCTGAAATTAAACCAATTTTACCTGAAGAGATTAAATTTATCCATACTGAAGAATTACAACAAAAATATCCTGATTTAGCGCCTCTTGATAGAGAAGGCCGGGCAGCGAAAGAGTATGGGGCTATATTTGTTATAGGTATTGGAAGCGTTCTCGCTGATGGAAAGAAACATGATGGCAGAGCGCCTGATTATGATGATTGGTCGACAGAAACAATAAACGGGTATAAAGGATTAAATGGAGATATTGTACTTTGGAATCCTATTTTAAATAGAGCATTCGAGATTTCATCAATGGGTATAAGGGTTGATAAAGATACTTTATTAAAACAATTAAAGCTAACAAATTCTGAGGATAGAAAAAATCTTTACTGGCATAAACGGTTATTGAATGGGGATTTACCTTTATCTTTTGGTGGTGGTATTGGACAATCTCGATTATGTATGTTTTATTTAAGAAAAGCTCATATTGGTGAAATTCAAACAAGCACTTGGCCTGAAGAACAGATTACTGTTTGCAAAAAATATGGAATTATCTTAATGTAATTTAATAATATTAAGAAACCATTATCATTTTTTCTTGTATTATTTTTATTTTTTCTTCCATTGGTATATAACCATCTAGCCAAAAAAACTTAAATCCTTGCCTTTCCATTCTTCTAAACCAGGTCATTTGTCGCTTGGCAAATTGATGTATGGCAGTATTAAGTTTGGAAAACATCTCGTCGTAACTGATTTCATTTATAACAAACATTGTAATATATTTATATTCCAATCCATAATAAATTAATTCGGTTGGATTTAACCCGGATTTTAAAAGATTTTTTACTTCTTCTAGCATTCCATTTTCCAATCTGTAATTTAATCTTTCAGTAATTCTTCTACGTTGCGATTGTCTATCGTATTTAATACCAATCAGTAAATAATTAATTTTCGGAAAGGCTGTAATATCTTTTTTATGATCAGTTTGAAATTTTTCTATTTCAATGGCCCTGATAGCTCTTTTTCTTGTGTCAATATCTGTATCATTATGTAGCTTTTTATACTTTAAAAGGATTTCCGTCAGTTCATCCAGCGAATATTTTTCTAACTCTTTCCTTAATTTTTCATTAGGAGGAACTTCTAACATTCTATAACCTTTAACAATAGATTCAATATATAAACCTGTTCCGCCACAAAGTATCGGAAAACTTTCCTTTTCTCGTATTTTATTAAAAGTATTTATAAAATCCTTCTGATATTCAAATACATTGTATTTATAACCTGGCTCATGGATATTGATTAGATGATAAGGAATTTTTATTTCATTCACTTCATAATCGTTATAGTCCTTACCCGTTCCTATATCCATTTTTTTATACACCTGCCTCGAATCAGCGCTTATAATTTCGCCATTTATTTTATATGCTAAATTTGCTGCAACAGCAGTTTTTCCAGCAGCTGTTGGCCCTGAAATAACTACCAGGTCATATTTTGTTTGAAACATAATATCAAAAGATTTCTAATAACAAAACTATAAATATTATTCTAATTCCTGATTTAAGAATAATGCTATGATTGTTGATTAAAATTATAAATTTGCATGTAAATTAATTCAAGAGTATACTATGAGTGTGAATTCAATAAATATCAAAAACAAAAAGGCTTCTTTTAACTATGAATTTATTGAAAAAATTATTGCAGGAATACAATTGACCGGAACAGAAATTAAATCAATACGGCAGGGAAAAGCAAGTTTAATTGATACTTATTGTTTTTTTAAAGAGAAAGAATTATGGGTTAAGAATATGCATATTGCCGAATATTCACACGGAAATATATATAATCATGAACCAAAACGAGATAGAAAATTACTAATAACAGCAAGGGAATTAAGAAAATTAGAGAAAAAATTTCAGGAAAAAGGTTTAACAATAGTTGCAATTAGGCTTTTTATAAACGATAAGGGTTTAGCTAAGGTAGAAATTGCATTGGCAAAAGGGAAAAGAGAATTTGATAAACGTGAAGATATAAAACAAAAAGATTCGAAAAAGGAATTAGCCAGACTAAAAAAGAATAATTATTGAGCAAAGAAGAAATCATTTAAGTCTTGAAGATCTACAGAAGATAAGGGAGAATTATAATCAAAAAAATCATCAATTGCTTGAAGTAATTCAAAAAAAGAAACGTAACCATCTCCGTCAAAATCGACAAATTTAAATTTTTCAGGTATGGCTAAATTTTTAATTCCAGCATATTTATTCATTCGATATGCTCCTGTTTTAAATGCATCTTCCCTGTTTAATGCCATATTCCAATCAAGCATGGCAATCAAGTCATCTTCAGACATTGTAACTCCATCCTTATCAACAAAAACACCAGAAGCAGTATTTAACTCCTTATCCATGTAATTTGGAACACCATCATTGTCATCATCAAATGGGCATCCTATCGTATCAGTTTGCACACCGAAAGGAGTATTTGGGCATTCATCACCAAAATCAAGCACCATATCATTGTCTTCATCAGCTGTAAGGTCTGAAAAGTCCATAAAATCAGTAATATCCATAAAAAGTTGTTCAACTAAAATAGATTTTGGGTCAGACCACAAATCATAAAAAAAGGAAGTATAGGTAAAGAGGTATTTATCGTTGTTCAGGATTCCATTGCCACCAGCTTTATAACCGTCAAGATAATCAGAAGTTGTCAGGCAAAAAGATGCTCCAAATCTTAAAGTAGCTCTGTCTGATATTGAATAATCCAATCCAAAATCAATTGGAATTGAGAGTACTTGTTTTGCAAATGATTCAGGGTTGAGTTCAGTGTTTGAGAAACTTGTCTCAAATTCATTATCCCTTCTTATAATTACGATACTTGTACTTTGATCAATAGTTGTATTTTGAGGAAGATTACGTATCGTACCATCATCCCATGGATAATATTTCTGGTTTTGGTTTAAGCCATATTTTATATCAGCTTTTGCATTGAAATTAAGTAATTCGGCACCAATTGAAACAAAAGGTCTTATTCTTTTTTGCCCGGAAAAAAAATTACCAAAGTTATATTCAAAATTACCGCCAATAGTCAAAATTGAAGTTTGGAAGGCAGAATAATTAAATCGGTTAGTATCACTTACAGCAATACTTTTACCAACTTTTCCAAGCAAATTTCCATTTATATTAACTTTAAAATTATGGCTATTACCAGCGTACATTGAAATTGTAAAACGCGCAGCAGGTTGGCCAATTAGAAAATTTCTATCTCCACCTTCAATGTCACCAAAATAATTCATAATTCCCCCGCCAATTCCAAGAACAGGCTTGTAAACCGGATTTTCAACTTCAACTTCTTCTAATAACATCTTATCCCAGTCAATCTCTTGTGAATAAACAGAAAATGAAATGATAAATATAAGTGAAGTTATATTTAAAAATCTCTTTACCATCCTTATTTATACCATTTTTGATTAGCAATCATTAATGCTTCCTGAACAGTTATTCTGGTTCCGCTATTGTATGCAGCAACAAATGCATCATCAATTACAGTCGAGTTCCAAATATACACCCTGTAATCCCTGGCATTTTTATAAGTTGTAAATGCTCCAATCGAATATTTATACCAACCTTCATGCTGCTCTGCCTTTACTTCATGTTTCAATTTATATTTTTTAAAATACTTATTAATATCAACCAGCTTATGTCCTGCTGCTAACTGAACCCGGTAATATACGCCTTCATTCGGATCTAAAATTGGGGTTAATTCAGATTTTGTTTTAACAACTTGTTTTACAGGTTGAGTTTTAGTTTTATCCTTTACTTCAGTTTTTTCTACACCAGCTTTTGCATACCTGTTTGCTTTAGCAATTAAATCTCTTGATGATTCAACTACGCTTTTTAAGTAATTTATGTCAGTGTTTGTGAGGTCAATATCGCCACGTTCAACTATTTCAACAATTTGAGTAGTTTCATCTTCAACATAAGAAAATTGACCGTCAATACCCATTTTATCTAATGAAACTTCACTTGGTGAAAGTTTGTAACTTATAACAAAATATGGTTCTTCAGGTAAATCCATCCAGATATATTTAGCCGTGTTATTCTTAAAGGTAAATATAGGATCAGTTGATTCATCAGCATAAGCCTTTACACCTATTGGTAAAGCTTCCTCAATTTTTGCAAATTTTTCTTTGTCTTTCTTATATACAAGCAAATTAACCATATATTCGTTAGTCGTTTTATCTAAATATGGTTTTTGACGAATACAAGCTATAAGATCCTGCATAGGTTTTTCATATAAATAGTCTTCCCTGAATTCATTTATATCAACACTATAATCAACATTTGGCGACGGATTAATATGGATAACTTTTGATGGAACATTTACGCTTTTTCTTTGATTATCCGAAATATAAGAGAATGTCCCTCCCATATTAAAATTTCCCATTACCCGTTCATCAACTTCTAAATAATAAGATAATTTCAGTTGTTCTTTTGCTGGAAGATTTAACCATAAAAATTTCACTTTATGATCTTTAAAAACAAATTCCGAATTTTCACTTTCGGAACTACTGGCTTTCAGACCGTGAGGAAGGATTTGTTGAAACCTTGCAAAACCTCGGGTTTCACTCTTATCTACTGTTAACACAACTTGAAATTTTCCTCCTGCTTCAACCTCATCGGGCACAAATATTTCGACTGATGCATCAGAACTAAAAAGAAGATTAAGAAATAGGGCTACCCCAATGTATAATAATGTTATAATATTTTTAAATATCATATGACCAAGTTAGTTATTAGGTCGGTATATCGCCTAAAATTAATCATTTAGTACAATATTAACAAAATTAAAATGAAAATTAAAGAAGTTGTTAATTAATTGTTTATAAATAAATTATGAAAAGTTAGAAATTTGGACTTAATAAATACTTGGAATAGAACTTGTTAATATGTTCAACCGCTTCATGAGCTTTATCCACAAGGGTTATCAGCTCCAATTCTTTGGTATTAATATTTTTTGCTTCCTTCAACATTACCTCTTTAATCCATTTAATTAATCCGCTCCAGAATTCTTTGCCAACTAATACTATTGGGAATTTCCCAATTTTTTCAGTTTGAATTAAAGTAATTGCTTCAAAAAGTTCATCAAAAGTTCCAAAACCTCCTGGTAATACGATAAATCCCTGGGCATACCTCATGAACATTACTTTTCGAACGAAGAAATGATTAAAATTAATTAACTTATCAGGATCAATATATTTATTAGCAGATTGTTCAAAGGGTAAGTCAATATTCAATCCGACAGAAGGTCCTTTAGCCTTTTTTGCACCTTTATTCGCAGCTTCCATAATACCTGGTCCGCCACCT
>CAZBZX010000241.1:0-6928 GCA_964496465.1 uncultured Bacteroidales bacterium | reverse complement strand
GCCTTCTCAGGCATTTCATGCGGATTTAAATCAAGTGTAAAAATAGGATCTGAAATTTGCAGTTCACTTTTTATAGTATCATAAATAGTTTGATAATAATCCTGAAATTCCTGTTCAAAATCTTTTGGGATTGCAATTATTGCAAAAGCTTCACGCGGAATAGCATTTCGCATGCCCCCACCAGTAATTTCAATTAAACGTAAATCAAAATTTTTGGTAGACTCCCACAATATCCTTCCCATAATTTTAATCGCATTTCCTCTACCTTTGTTAATATCCATTCCCGAATGTCCACCTTTTAAACCAGTTACACTTAGTTTATAACAAATAAAATCTTCAGGTATACTTTCTTCATGATAGAATAAAGTAGCTGTAGTATCCATACCACCAGCACAACCAATATATAGTTCTCCCTCGTCTTCAGAGTCAAGGTTTAACAAAATATCTCCTTTCAAAAAATCAGGTTCCAATCCAAAAGCCCCTGTCATACCCGTTTCTTCATCAATCGTAAAAAGAGCTTCAATAGGTCCATGAATTAAACCATCTGACTCTAAAACAGCCATAGCTGCTGCAACTCCAATGCCATTATCAGCCCCCAGAGTTGTATCATTAGCTTTAACCCATTCACCATCTATAATTAATTCAATCGGGTCTTTATCAAAATCAAATTCTTTGTTCCTGTTTTTTTGTGGAACCATATCAAGATGAGATTGCAGAATAATGGTTTTCTTTTTCTCATATCCTTTTGTCGCAGGTTTTCTAATTAAAATATTACCAACATCATCCACTAATGTTTCAAGATTCAAACTTTCACCAAAATTTTTTACAAAGTCAGCTAATTGCTTTTCTTTTTTTGACGGGTGGGGAATTTGACAAATTTTTTCGAAATTTATCCATATTTTCTGTGGTTCCAGATGATGTAGTAATTTTTCCATATCTTGATTTTTAGTAATTTATTTTTCATAAATTTAATAAAAAAAAAGCAAGTACTCTCATAAATGATAAAAATCAGTTATTTATAGATTATACCAATTCATTCATTTTTTTAGTCATTCTTCAATTTAAACTAAACCATTAACTGAAATTAAAAACTTTGAACTAGCAACTAACAAATTATAACTAAATTAAGTCACAAGCATCAGCCGGCATCCAATGAGCATCTTTCCCTTCCCATTTAACATTACATCCTATAGGATTTGTAACCGGAGTAGTTATTTCTTTTCCGGATGTTAACTCATTGAGTGCATTTTCCAGATCGTTCACAGTCATTCTGGAAGTATCTTTCGGATGATCAACTGCCCTTCCTGTATAAACCAATTCTCTTTCCGCATTAAATACATAAAAATGCGGGGTTCTCAAAGCACCATAAGCCCTGGCAACCTCCTGCGATTCATCATATAAATAAATCCATGGAAACTTAAATTCATTCATTCTTTGTATCATATGTGGAAAGTCATCTTCCGGATAGGTATTCTTGCTATTTGAATTTATTGCTATAAATTTAACTCCTTTCTCCTTAAATTTTTCTGCAGTCTTTCGCATAGTTTCATCCGATCCAGTTACATAAGGACAATGATTACAACTAAAAAATATAACTAAAAAATTAACCTTGTTGAAATCGGATAATTTATAACTTTTCCCGTCAGTTGCAGGAAGATCAAATTCAGGAGCCTTCTGTCCAATTTTTAATGTAAATCCCATAATTATTGATTTTAAATTTGATTAGAAAAAAAAAATTAATTACATTTATTTTTTGTTATTAACAATTTTTACACCCAATTGTTTATAACTAACTAAAACATAACAAATTTAACCAATTGATGAATAAAATAACCCAACATTTTAATTTCAATTCCATTTGCTTATATATATCTTTTCCTTTTAATTTTTCCAATAAACATTACTAAAATAAATATCAATAATATTAAATAATTAAACCTTATAACTATGAAAAATCTGAACATTTTAAAAATTCTATCACTTATTGTGATTCTTTTTTTAGGATTCGTTTTTACGGATTGCAAAAGGGATAAAGAAGACCCTGTTATTACCCTAGAAGGAAACAGCTATATTAAATTACCTTTAAATAAAGATTATGTAGAACCAGGATATTCTGCAGATGATGATAAAGATGGGAATATTACTGGCAGGGTATCTGTATCAGATTCAATAATTCCTGATACTGTAGGGTTATATGTTATTACTTATTCTGTTAAAGATGGAAAAGATAAAAGAACTACGGTTAAGCGTGAAGTTGAAAGATACAACCAGGCCGAGACATATTCAGGATATTTTAAAGGAGCATATATTATTCCTTCTCCTGGTACTGAACCCATTGAATATATTGATACAATTCATTATTCAGAAACTGTAAATTATCAAATAATTCTTTCAAATTTTGCAGGGGAAGCAGAAAGTTTTGTTGTTGGTACAATTGAACCATTAAGCGTATATGGTACTGAAATAAGATTTGCTGACCAGGGTTCTTTTACATTTCCTACTGATGATGAAGAACGCATTTCAACTGTTTCATCAAAAAACCCTGTTATGCTTAATATATATTACGAATTAGATGGCACACCTGGACAACTAGTGCTAACCAAACTTAATGATTTGTATTAATAAAACTAAAACTCCAATAGATATGAAAACTTCAATATTATATAATTTCATGAAAACAATAGTAAGTGCAGTAATTATTTTTACAATTTCAATTAGTATATCTGCACAGGAGGATTTTACGATTACTTTTACAAATCCTTACCAGGATTCTGTATCATGTGGCAATGCAGCTGATTCTGTTGTTGTGCATGTAGTAAATAATTCAGGTGGAATACTTGACAGTATTCCTGTTGGTGTGATAATTAATGGTACAACATACAGAGATACCATTTTTCAAGACGTTGCGAATGGCGGTAATGCTGATACAACTATTATAACTGGTATTAACATGTCGACAGGTGGAATGCACCCAATTACCATTTTCACCGCTTTTCCAGCATTAGTAAATGACACTCTTATTGATACCTTTTATGTACAACAGACCCCTTTGATTGTACCCTACCTTGAAACATTCAAATCAAATGCAAATACTGGTTTTTTCAGTGTTGGTAATCCGGCCCTTTTCACTTTTGATACTGGCAATGAATGGTTACAATTTAGTGGTGGAGTGAATGATTCTGTAACTTCTCCAAAAATTAGAATTTCAGGAACTAATTATCACCTTGGATATGGATATGACCTTACAACCGTTTGGACTGCCGGTGATACTGTTATTGTTCAAATCAGTAGTGATTGTGAAAATTATGAAACTATTGACAGTATTTATAATGGCAGAGCAGCTGAATTTACCGGTGGCACATACAAAGCATTAGGTACTACTTATAATAATACTGATTTGACTCTAAGGTTTATCTATTATACTACTGATGGTTTAACTTTTAATATTGATTCAATTGAAATTCGACATGGGGTTGACGTTGGTGTTGATTCTGTGTTCACCAAATATACCTGTAAAGGAGATACGGCTGATGATATCCAGGTACGACTTAAAAACTATGGTATTTCAGATGCCTCAAATTTTGATGTGGAAGTTCAGATTTATGATCCTATAACTGACCGAACAAATATTTACAAAAAAACCTATACCGGCACCCTTATCCCACCTTCGGCCGTAGGTGTTGATGATGGACAAGTAGCTATTTTTACAGTAACTACTTATAACACTTACACCTTGAGTGATGATGATTTTGAAATTACAGGGTATACCAAAGCTGATGATGATGCCAACACAAGTAATGATGAAATTGGCACACCCCTTACAACGAATTTTGTGGCACCTGGGGATGTTGACAGTATACCATTAATTTATACTTTTGACCTTGGAGATGAAAATTGGATTTTAACAAATGGTTCAGCCTTAGGTAATGAATTACGGACAGTCTCTTTATTTAATAGTATGAGTGCAGATTTTGTATCTCCTCTATTAGATAATATTTCATCAAATACAAAACTAATATTTTATTATTGGATTGAGTCTTCCGGGCCAAGTGATGTTTTGGGGCCTAATGATACTATCAGGATTCAGGTATCAACTGATTGCAAGGAAAACTGGAAAGATATTGAAGTTATTTCAAGTACCGAGCATCAGGATACTAGTATTTATATGCCATATGCTGTTAATATTGGAGCATATCAGGATCAACGTGTTTATATTCGAATTTCAGTTGAAAAAGATGCTACAGTTCCTAATAATATAATGTTGCATGTTGACAAAATAAAAATGATCAATAATAATGATTATGATTTTGCGGCAATTGATATTGAAACTTCAGAAACATTGTGTGGAGTTGAAAATGATTATGTTGATGTGGATTTTGTTTGCTTAAGCCTTCAGTCCCCAGCAACTGTTCCTGTACGCTTGACCATTACTAATCCTGATGCAAGTGAAATCGAATTAGTTAAAAATATTACAGGTCCGTTTAATTACATGGATACTGTTACTACCAGGTTCTCAGGTATTTATACTATAGATACAGGCCTGTATACCTTCGATGCAGCTACTGAGGTTGCGCTAGATAATATTGAAGGTAATAATGAATTTGGTAGTATAACAAAAATGTATTATACACCAGATGAAACATTAAGTGAAGATTTTACCGCTATATCTGCAGAATGGGATTTAACCAATATGCAATTAGCTGGAGGCTGGTTAAGAACCAATCCGTCAATAACATTAGATGATACGGCAATAACAATAACACCACAAATTGGGCCGATTGGCGAAAACGATTACTTGACATACCGTTATCAACTTGGTACGGATGGAGTACCTAGTGATGACACACTAGGAAATGGCGATAAAGTGTTAATTCAGGTATCACTTGATTGTGGTTTAACCTATTCAACTATTATAACCATTGATTCAACAACACATGAAGAAGGTTCAGGTATAACGGTTGATACTTTTGACCTTGCCCCTTATGAAGGAGACCTGGTTTATTTCAGGATTTTGGCTACAAAAACCAGTGCAGCTTCAACTACAACCAGTTTTGATGTTAATTTTGATTATTTAATTATTGAAGATATATGGGATGTTGAGGTAACTGATATAACTCTTGATTCAAATGTTTGCTGGAAATCTGATGAACACTTGCAAGTTGATGTTACTAATAATACACCTCGTACAATTACTAACATACCATTATCATTAGAAATTGGACTTACAAATTCAGTATATTACGAGGATGATACAACGTATATTGACACCATTATTCCTTCTATTGCATATGGTGATACTGTAACGATAGACTTTGTAATAAATTCACAACCTGATGGTGATTACAAATTTACAGCTACTACTGAATTAGATGGTGATACTGATAATTCAAACGACGAATTATCGGATACAAAAACTATAAATCCTGTAATTCCATTATATGATCCTGAGAATCCATTAGATTACTATTCAAAATCTGCTAATTTTGATGGTAGCGACTGGGCAAAGGAACAAAATATAGTTGGAGGTACTACACCAATAATAACAACCAATGCTTTAAGTGTTGGTGATACGGCTATTGTTACTTCTGCCATATTTGGACCGGTTCCTGCTGATTTTTATTTAACTTTTGATTACCTGATTAAAACCGATGCAGGAAATGATCATCAGATTGGAAGAGGAGATAATGTTGAAATTTTAATAAGTAATGATTGTAGCGAAACTTATTCAAGTGTTGATTTAATAGATGAATCCAATCATGACCCCGATGGTGATACCATTCAATATGCAGTTGATTTATCTGCTTATGAAGGTGATGAAATTTCCATTCAACTTCTTGCTCATAAAGAAAGTGTTGTTGGAAGCATAACTAATAACATCACTGTTTATATTGATAATATTGAGATTAACAGTGGTATGGATGCCGGTGTTACTGATATTACCGTTGCTAATGATACTTGCGCAACAGCTGCTAATTCAGTTACTGTGGAAGTTACCAATTATAAAGCAGCTTCTTTACCAAGTGTCTTGGTTGAATTAAGTGTTACCAGACCAAACGGTACAACAATAGTTAAACAAGGTACCGCTACTGGACCAATAGACATGCTTGAAACAGCAGAGGTTATATTAAATACAGGTATAGCCACTGTAGATTCAGGAAATTATCAATTTGATGCTATAACCATTCTAGATGGAGACCTTGATAATTCAAACGATTTATATTCAGATTATAATGGTGGAACTGAAGATATTGAGATTTTCCCTGTTTTCCCATTACAATATCTTGAAACATTTAGCGATTTTGATGGTGATTTCTGGCAGGGAGATGGAACCTTTGAATTAGAAGGAGAAGCCATTGAAAGTGATACAATTATGAATGGTGGTGAATCATATGTGATTACTCCGCCAATTGGTAGTATTACGGCAACAACAGAATTAATATTTGATTACTTAATAGTATCACGTAATAATTCAAACATGTGGGGAAATTCACTTGGATTGGGTGATACCATATCAATTATGGTTTCTGACGATTGCAAGCAAACATGGGATGTTGTTGGCACTATTGTTTCAACAAATCATACAGCATCAGAAAATTATGAAGAAAAAGTAGTTGATCTTTCTGCATATGCTGGTTCAAATGTTATGATTCAGCTTCTTGTTACTAAAACACTTGCTGAAGGATCAACGACAAACAGGTTTGCTCTATTTGTAGACGATATTAAAGTTACTGAAGAACCTGATTACGATTATGGAGTTACTGCAATAAATGAATCACCTTCACTCTGCGGTAGTGCAACTGATTATTTAGATGTAATTGTTACAAATCTTGGTAGCGATGTAAATACCGGTAATATAGATGTGGTTCTTAAAATTACAAATCCAAATGGTGTTAAATCAACCAAAACTAAAACAATTTCAGCAGACATT
>CAZBZX010000240.1:0-6932 GCA_964496465.1 uncultured Bacteroidales bacterium | reverse complement strand
TATAGTAAATCGAATTATCAGTATAACTTTAATATTTCAACAATTGAAACAAACTATTTAATAAACAATAAACAAAAAGGCCCGTTTACGTATGGAGATTTAACTGATAATATTGGTTATCTGCACATTGCAAATTTTTGGGAAAAAGATGATGAATATAATTTCATTGATGATTTCATTAAGATGTATTCAAATGCAAATGGAATTATTATTGATGTTCGAAATAATCCTGGGGGAGACGAACCTTGTGCCTCAATAATAGCAAGCAGATTTGCTGATAATACGTATATATTTAAATATAATAAATACCGAAATGGACCAAATCATAATGATTTTATTGTGTATAAAAGTGATTTTCATCAAGCTGGTGAAATGCAATATTTAAAACCTGTTATTGTTCTTCAAAACCGGTATACTGGAAGCGCAGCAGAAGATTTTATATTAATGATGAAAGCCCTCCCGAATGCAACAATAATGGGAGATTATTCAAGTGGAGG
The DNA here is from genome assembly GCA_964496465.1 of uncultured Bacteroidales bacterium. Lineage (GTDB taxonomy): Bacteria > Bacteroidota > Bacteroidia > Bacteroidales > CAYFUP01 > CAZBZX01. The sequence goes on along the minus strand of CAZBZX010000240.1, from coordinate 6,435 downwards.
AGCAGGGGGTTGTCCGTTAACCAGGGAATTACCAAATGGCTGGATTTATCGAATACCAACTTGTTTACAACTCACTTTAGAAAATAAACCTTTCGAAACGGTTGGTATAGAACCGGATATTTATATAGTATTTGGAGTAAATGATGATGCAAATGAATTCGACCCGATTTTAGAAAACGCAATTGAAGAATTAAAATGAAATACCCTAAGAGAGTTTGAAACTTTATAAGATTACCAAGCATTAAAAATAAACCGGATAAAATTTTAGCTTATCAATTTTATTTAGCTCAATAGCAGGAAAAGGAATTTTAATCAAATTTACAAACCTACAAGTTTTTTGCAGCCACTTCATTTTAACTGGAATTCTTGATAAATCAACATCCAGCGAAAAAACATATTGTCTGTACCTGTCTAAATGCGGAAATGGTTTTCCCTGATAATACTCAGGGTTCTCAAATTCTTTAATCATACCGTTCCCGCTATATCCAAAGGCAAGGTTCAGCCATTTTGGAAAAAGTTTAATGCCAGTAATGTTTTCTATATTTGCTGACAACCAATATGTGTGACCATTGTAATCAAAAAAGAAACTTTCAAATTCATTCTTGCCTAAAATGGAATGGTATTTTGGATATCCACTCGGTGAATATGAAAATTTCAATAATATATATTGTTCATCAAAAATGGCTTCCTGAGCGATAAAGAAAAACGATCCAACATTATTCGCGATTATATCATACCAGGAAAAGCCCCATCCCTCGTATAAACCATCAAAAATTTCAATCGGAGCTTGAAAAACCATTCCAATTGTCCCTCCATAAATTAATGATTTTTTTTTGTCCAATCCAGCCCAGCGCAAAGCATAATATGCACTATAACTTTCATGATAAGCTGAATATGCATGTCCAACTTTATCCATTTGAAAATATCCTTTTAGGTCGTTGTAGTAATGAAACGGAACTCTTTCCATATCTCTGTACCATACAAAACTTAGAAAAGACATGCCAGCTGTATATGTTATTAATTCAGTTCCTGTAACAGAATAGAGTCTCTTTCTATTTATGCTGTCTGGATATTCTTGAATAAAAATAGGTTGCGTGTAACAGGACAATGAAAATTCAAATAGTAAAATAATTATTGCAAATTTCTTACTCATAGTTTATTTTCTCATCAACTCTTCAATCTCATCAGCTTCAATAGGTATATCAGCCATCAAATCAAAAGGTTCGCCATCAGTAATTAATATATCATTTTCAAGCCTAATTCCAATACCTTCTTCAGGTATGTAAATTCCTGGTTCGCAACTAAATACCATGCCTGGTTCTATTTTCTGATCTTTACTTCCAACATCATGAACGTCTAATCCAATAAAATGTGACGTGCCATGCATATAATATTTAAAATACATGGGATCTGATGGATCCTGATTTTTAACATCTTCTTTTGTGTATAATCCAAGTTTAATATGTTCGTCCTCCCAAATTTTGCAAACTTTCTGGTGATAATCATTTATTGTTGTTCCTGGTCTTAACTTACTTCTTGCTTGTTTAAAAACCCTTAATGTAGCTTCATATAGTTCTTTTTGTCTTTGTGAAAATTTTCCATTTACAGGAATAGTTCGTGAACAATCCCCTGGATAATTGGCATATTCGGCACCAAAATCAAGTAATACTAAATCGCCATCTTTACACATATTATTATTATCTACATAATGCAACACACAAGCACTTTTACCGGAAGCAACAATAGGTGAAAATGAATGTCCGCTTGCTCTGTTACGAATAAACTCATGTATTAATTCTGCCTCTACTTCAAATTCCATAACTCCTGGTTTAATAAATCTTAATAACCTTAAAAATCCATTTTTAGTAATATTACATGCATGTCGCAATAATTCAATTTCCTCATTCTCTTTAATAACTCTTAATGAAGATATAATAGGAGCAATCCTTTCATAATTATGTACAGGAAATTTTTCTTTTAATTCTTGTGCAAATCGTAAATCCCTGTACTGAACTTCAGATGAAAACCTAATATTTTCATTCGCGTTCAGGTACACCTTTTCAGCAAAACCCATTAATTCTTTTAAAACGCTACTAAATTGTTCTACCCAATAAACTGTCTTAATTCCAGAAGTATGAGTGGCTTCGTCTTTTGAATATTTATGTCCGTTCCATATCTCAATCTCCTTATTTGTTTTAACTAAAAACAAAACTTCCTGGTATTTTGGATTTGGATGATCAGGGCAAATAGTTAAGATTGTTTGTTCCTGATCAATTCCTGTTAAATAGAATAAGTCAGAATTTTGTCTAAAAGGGAAGGTTTGATCACCATTCCTTGGCATTTCGTCATTAGAATTTAAAATTACCAATGAATTTTTTTTAATCTTATTTACTAGCTTATTTCTATTTTTTATAAATAATTTATTATCAATTGGTAAGTATTTCATAATTATTAATTAAATTGAGATATATAGAATTATTATTAATTATTTAATATGATTAAAATTATAAGTTTTTAAAACTTAAAAAGTTAAATTTGTATCTATGAGTAAGCAATTTAATATTGCAATTTAAATATTTTATTTTTAAAAAAATCAGTATGACAAACCTATTTAGTTCATCTATTGGTAAGAAAGTAATAATGAGCCTATCAGGATTTTTTCTTATGTCATTTATTTCTGTTCACCTTACTGTTAACCTTTTTTTACTTGCTGGTAATGAGGCCTATAATATGGCAGCGCATTTTATGGCAACTAATCAGGTTATAAGGATAATCGAGCCTATACTTGGGTTTGGATTTTTATTACATATTCTTTATTCAATTGTTATAACAGTTAAAAACTATAAAGCACGTCCGATAAAATATAAAAAGAATAAACCTGATCCTTTAAGCACATGGGCTTCACGTAACATGATTATACTTGGTATACTAATCTTAACGTTTTTAGTAATCCACATTATTAATTTTTATTGGAAGCTTCGATTTGGGGAAGTTACTGATGTAATTATTAACGGATTGGAAGTTCATGATGCATATTCACTAGTATCAGGATTATTTATAAATTTATGGTGGGCCAATATAGTTTATTTAATTGGGGCAATTGCTCTTGGATTTCATATATCACATGGATTCTGGTCAGCTTTTCAAACGATAGGTCTTGACAATAAAAATTGGCGTCCCAGATTAATTTTTGTAGCTAAATTATTCTCTATACTTATTGCTGCTGGATATGCAACTATTCCTATATATTTTTTATTGAAACTCAATATTTAAACCTATGAGTAAACTAAATACAAATATACCCGAAGGGCCATTATCTGAAAAATGGAAAACTTATAGAAATAATATGAAATTGGTCAGCCCGGCCAATAAAAAAAAGATTGAGATAATTGTTGTCGGAACTGGTATTGCTGGATCATCTGCTGCAGCTAGCTTGGCTGAATTAGGGTACAATGTAAAAGCTTTTTGCTTTCAGGATTCACCCAGAAGGGCACATTCGGTTGCAGCCCAAGGTGGTATTAATGCAGCAAAAAATTATAAAAACGATGGGGATAGTGTATACCGGTTATTCTACGATATGATAAAAGGAGGTGACTACCGTTCAAGAGAAGCAAATGTTTATCGCGCAGCCGAAGTTAGTAATGCCATTATTGATCAGTTAACTGCACAAGGCGTTCCCCTTGCAAGGGAATATGGAGGCACATTAGCTAATCGATCATTTGGCGGAGTGCAAGTTTCAAGAACCTTTTATGCAAAAGGGCAAACTGGTCAACAAGTATTACTTGGTACCTATTCAGCTCTAAAACGACAGGTTGCTTCAGGTAAAATTAAAATGTTTACCAGGAGATCGATGATTGATTTAGTGCTTATTGATGGAAAAGCCCGTGGAATAATCACCCGAAATTTAATAACCGGTAAAATCGAAAGGCATTCAGCCCATGCGGTTATTTTAGCAACTGGTGGATATGGTACTATTTATTATATGTCTACATTAGCTGTAAATTCAAATGGCTCAGCTGCCTGGGCGGCATATAAAAAAGGTGCTTTTTTTGGAAATCCAAGTTTTGTTCAAATTCATCCAACCAGTATTCCTGTATTAAATGAGTTCCAGTCAAAGCTTACCCTGATGTCGGAATCACTTAGAAATGACGGCCGTATTTGGGTACCCAAAGAAAAGGATGAAAAACGAAAGGCAAATGATATTCCTGAAGAAAATAGAGATTACTATTTAGAAAGAAGATACCCGGCTTTTGGAAATTTAGTGCCACGTGATGTAGCTTCGCGGGCAGCTAAAGAAAGATGCGATGCTGGATATGGGGTTGGTGAAACAGGAATGGCTGTGTATTTAGATTTCAAACATGCTATTCAAAAACAAGGGAAAAAAGCTATTGCTGATAAATATGGAAATCTCTTCGATTTATATGAAAAAATAACAGGAGATAATCCTTATAGCACACCTATGCGTATTTATCCAGCCGGACATTACACGATGGGCGGATTATGGGTAGATTATAATTTAATGACATCTATTCCTGGACTATTTGCTATTGGAGAATCAAATTTTTCTGATCATGGGGCAAACCGTTTAGGTGCCAGCTCACTTATGCAATGTGCTGGTGATGGATTTTTCATTATTCCAAATACAATTTCAAATTATTTAGCTGATGAAATAAAAGTTCCTTTAATCCCAATAAATTTAAAGGAATTTGAAGATGCTGAAAAAGCCTCTGCAGAAAAATTACAAAAGTTATTAAGTATAAATGGCAATGAAACACCAAACTCCTTTCATAAAAAAATAGGTAAAATTATGTGGGACTATTGTGGGATGTCAAGAAATGAAGAGGGATTAAAAAAAGGCTTGCAATTAATTGAAGAATTGCATAAAGAATTTTGGAGCAATTTAAAAATTGCAGGAACAGCGGATGAATTAAACCAGGAACTAGAAAAAGCAATTAAAGTGGCTGATTTTATGGAGCTGGCAAAATTAATGATGATGGATGCCTTAAGCAGGAATGAGTCATGTGGTGCACATTTCAGAGAAGAAAGTCAAACAGAAGGTGGAGAGGCCATGAGAATTGACAAAGATTTTTCATATGTTTCTATTTGGGAGTACCAGGGCGATGATAAAAATCCAGTATTACATAAAGAAGAATTAAAATTTGAATTTGTGGAAGTTAAAGAACGTAGCTATAAGTAAAACCAGTAAAAAATAATCAGTAATCAGAAAAAACTATACAATATAGCTAATACTTACTAATTTTTGTAGCAATCAAAAATTGACAAAATGAAAATAAAATTAAATATCTGGCGACAAAAAAATGGAAAAGCAAAAGGTAAATTTGTGAAGTATGAACTTGAAAACGTTTCTCCTGAAATGTCATTTCTTGAAATGCTGGATGCTTTAAATCAAAAGATAATATTGGAAGGTGGTGAACCAGTTGCATTTGATAATGATTGCCGGGAAGGAATATGTGGTTGTTGTGGATTGTATATTAATGGCAGGCCACACGGGCCTGAAGGGGAAGTAGCCACATGTCAGTTACATATGCGTTCATTTAAAGACGATGAAACTATAACTATTGAACCATGGAGGTCGAAAGTATTTCCTGTTTTAAAAGATTTATTAATAAACAGAGATGCCTTTGATGAAATAATGAACGCTGGAGGTTATGTTTCAGTAGATACCGGACAAGCCGGAGAAGCCAATTCGATATTAATTAAGAAAAAAAATGCCGATGAGTCATTTGATGCTGCTGTTTGCATTGGATGCGGAGCATGTGTTGCTGCATGTAAGAATTCATCTGCTATGCTTTTTGTTGCTGCAAAAGTATCGCAATTTGCGCTTTTACCTCAAGGCAAAATAGAAGCTGCAAAACGAGCAAAAAATATGATAGCTAAAATGGATGAACTTGGATTTGGAAGCTGTACGAATACCGGAGCTTGTGAAGCTGAATGTCCAAAAAGCATTTCTATTTTAAATATAGCCAGGCTGAACAGGGAATACTTGTGTGCAAGCATTAAAGAAGAATAAAATTTAAAATAGCAATATCCACTTTTTTTATCATATAAATTAAACTAAAATTAGCTTCGAAAAGTTATGGATTTCCTTTAAATGAGCACAATATTTTATAAGCGTTTTTTTTTCAAATCCAAAAAAAGATTTATTTCAATTTATATTTTTCTTTTCTTATTCATAGTTTATTTAATTCTTCCGATACCAACTTTTACTTACCCGACTTCTTCGGTTATAGAATCTTGTGAAGGGAAACTTCTTGGAGCAAAAATTGCTGATGATGGCCAGTGGCGTTTTCCTCCGGTTGATTCAGTAACACAAAAATTTGAGGAAGCTATAATTCAATTCGAGGACAGGCATTTTTACCAGCATCCCGGTTTTAACCCTGTATCTTTATTAAAGGCTTTTTACCAGAATATGAA
>CAZBZX010000239.1:0-6981 GCA_964496465.1 uncultured Bacteroidales bacterium | reverse complement strand
AGATATGAAAACAAAAAATTTGGTTCCAACTGGCGTATATTATTATATTTGTGATGTTTACGCAAAGGGTGTAATGGGTATTGAACCCTATAATAAGGTGGGTTTTATACAAATATTTACACAAGAAAATACAATAATTATTGATGAATAAATGAAACAGTTAATTATTGCCCTATTTATTTTGCAATTTGTATTGCCAACTATTCAATCTAAAAATATTGATTCATTAGAAGTAATGGCAAACGTTGAGTATAATAAAAAAAATTACCAGAAAGCAATTGAATTATTTGATAATTTACTTTTGGAGGATAAGAGGAATTCTGACTTCTTATTCAAAAAAGCTGAATCATATTATTACTTAAATAATTTTGAGGAAGCAAAGGAAATTTTTCTTGAAATAGATAAAGAAGATAAAGGAAAAGCCAGTTTATATTTATCAAAAATTTATACAAAAGAAGAAAATTATGATGATGCTTTCTTTTTTTTGGAGAATCATTTAAACTCAAAATATAAACTTTCTGAGAGTGAGCTTCAACTTGATCGGGAACTTGAAAAACTTCATGGTCAGACTAAATGGAATGAAATATGGCAAAAAGATTATTATTCTATTAAGGATAAGATGATTTGTGAGATTGAATACTTGAGAAAATATAAAAAATATGAAGACGCATTAAATTTAATTGATGAGCAAATTAGCAACGGATCGAAAAATCATAGACTATATGTAGAGAAAGGAGATGTTTTAACTGATATGCAACAATATCATCTAGCAGTTGATGAATATTCGCGAGCAATTAAATCAACCAAAAGATATCCGGATTATTTTGTGAAGAGGGCAGAAGCAAATTATAAATTAAATAATTATGTAAAATCTGAAAAGGACTATTTATATATAATTGAAAAGAATCCTTCTGAAGTTCAATATTATAGACGACTTGCTCAAATTGCAATACAAGAGAAAGATTATTCAAAAGCAAATGCATATATGAATAACTATATTAATTATTATAGTGACGACATAGATGCGTTATTTGAATTTGGAAATATATACTATGAAAGTGGAAATTACTTTAATGCATTGAAATATTATAATAAAGTTTTAAAACAGCATCAGGATAGAGATATTAATTTTATTGCTAGAGGAAAAACATATTTAAAGACAAATACTTATAAATTTGCCGAAAACGATTTTTCAATGGCTTTGGATTTAAATCCTGGAAATCCGGAAACCTATTTACAACGAGGTTTAGCACGTCAAAAACAGGGTAATATTGAAGGTGCCTGTTTTGATTGGCAAAAAGCTGTTGAATTAGGAAGTAAGCATGCTCTGGTTTATCTTAGTGATTATTGTGAATAAATTAAAAATGAATGAAAGGAATTAAAAAATTAGTTTTAATAGCATGTATAATTGGCATTTTTATACCAAACTATTCAATCAATGTTACACCGGTTTCTCAATTTAGCATATTAACAAATACTCCCGGTGAAGAAATATATACTCTTTTCGGACATGTTGCCATTCGTTTTCAGGATTCAATCCAGGATGTAGATATTGTTTTTAACTATGGTACTTTCGATTTCAGGACACCAAATTTTTACTTAAAATTCGTAAAAGGCCGGCTCGATTATTTTATTTCAGTTGAAACTTTTGAGCAATATTTATGGGGTATTGATCCGATTCAATCAAGCTACGAACAGGAATTAAACCTTACCGAAAAGCAAAAAAACCAATTACTTCAATTTCTTTTAAATAATATTAAACCTGAAAACAAATATTATAAATATGAGTTTTTTGACGATAATTGTGCCACCAGAATTCGTGATGCCCTGCAACTTTCGTTGGGAGATGAAGTGAATTTTGGTTTTTTTCAACCTCAAAAAGAGCAAAGTTTCAGGAAACTTTTGTCGCCATATTTAAAGGTTAATCCTTGGGTTGATTTAGGGATTAATATTTTATTAGGGATATATGCTGATAAAACTGCAGAGCCATTAGACTATTTATATTTACCCGATTATGTAATGGAAGCTGTTGCAGTTGCTACCATAGATCATGATAAAGAAAATCAGTCATTGGTATCTTCGACAAAAACTATTCAGGAAGCGGAAAGAAAGGAAACCCTTACTTTTAACTATTTTACTCCATTTGTCGTATTTATGTGTCTTTTAATCCTGGCAGGCATATTAACTATTATAGGTATTACAAAAAAGAAAGTGACCATTGTTTTTGACAGATTTTTATTTGGAACCACTGGAGTATTAGGATTAGTATTACTGGTTATATCATTATATACTGATCATTTACCAATGAATAAAAACCTGAATATTTTATGGGCTTTTCCTATTCATTTAATAGTTGTTTTTTTCTTAAAAAATGAAAGATTTAAGTCATTTTTAAAGTATTATTTTCTTTTTTATTTTTTCATTCTGCTTTTAGTGGCATTTATTTGGGTATTTTTTCCTCAGGATTTTTATTTTGGATTAATACCACTTATAACTGTTTTAGCTATGCGTTCAGTTCGTTTGATCTATTATTATAAATAACTTTCAATTTTTAATCAAAATATTTCCTCAAGTCTTTGCCAAGAAGTTCGTGTTTCTCCTCTTCTGTTTAGTGCGCGACGTGAACGCTCTAAAAACCTGCTATTGATTATCAATAACTTAACTTCCGAAATTTTGTATTTTGGGTTATGCGATTCATTTTTAAGGCCGGTAATAATGGAAAAAATAAATCAAAGTTATTTAATCTGAATATCAGTTTTGAGCGCTGGAATGCCCAAAAGGCGAGCCATGCGATGGGGTGAATAGTTAATTGTATTAAATATCCACAAAAAGGTTTATCCAGTTTTGTGAGATATTTTTACAATTAACAAGAGCGGGTTGAAGCATCTTTTGGGCTTGATTCTTTGTTTCTTTCTCATCAAGGAGAAAGAAAAGAAAGTTATATATTTAGCTAACAATTGATTGTAGTATTTCGATGATAAAAAGAAAAAGAAATAAATTTTTGGGTCATGCATTGCATAAAACGGGAAGAAGTTTCCAATTCTCCTCTCCAAAATGGATTGAATTGCTTTGAGGCAGAATTATCTTTACTATTTTTTACTTGTAAGTTTTCCCGTTAATACGAACTTCATTCCAGTTATCCTCCCATCCTGCTCCTTTAATGTATGTAACTGTATGAGAAGTACCATTTAATCCGGGATGGTAAACCATTTCAAATTTTAATCTAATTATAGAAGAATCCTTTTTGACGACTTTAACCTTATAATCGTTAACAGTGCCATCATTTAATGTATAAAATGCATCATTTAGGTTTGCGTTAAATTTTGCATGTGTGTATAATAATTCTGGATGTTCTGGATAAGATTCAATCAGGTTTTGATCATTGTCGATTCTAAGATATTGCGTACTTAAAACGTCTCCTCCTGTAAGCGATACAAATTCAAAATAGATATCTCCGTTTATTGTCAATGTATCAGTAATCTCTGTATAATTTTCTGCATTTATTTTCCAGTAATTTCCTATGTGCATTGGCAGAAAAGAATTTTCATTACTATTTACTACCAAAGGGTTATCTTTTTCTTTTTCACATCCACAAATGATAGTAATTAAGGCAAAAGCTATTAAATATATATAATTTGTTTTCATCAATATAAATTTTAAAAATAATTTTTAATTACTTATAAGATGTACCTCAATTAAAAAGGTTGCTTTTTATTAATAATTTAACACGCCAACTTATTTTTGTAATTTAGTGGTAAATGAAATAGGAAAATCCTAAACATACATCGTCTTACTATTAAATTAAAGAAAATGAATTCTGTTAAATCTCAGTTATTCAATCTGAAATTAACCAGGTCATAAAAAAAATAGAAAATTTTGATGACCATATTGCATTAAATGCAATTCATTATATAATGTTTTGTCTTTAAAACAATAAGTTAAACTTTAAAAATTCGGAAAATATGAAACTTGTTTTACTAATGGCTTGCGTTCTTATAGCAATATTTCAGTTAAAAATGCAATCTCAAATACCTGATATTTATATCAATGAAATTCTCGCATCAAACTCAACAACACTTGCTGATCCTGATTATAATGAGTACAGCGATTGGATTGAGATTTATAATAATAGTAATGAAACTATTAATATCCATGGCTATTTTATTTGTGATAATTATGATGATTCGACCAAATGGCAAATTAACAAGGATATATTTATTGATTCAAAACAGTATTTGATCATTTGGTGCGACAATAAAGATACAATACTTCAATCGTTACACACCGATTTTAATCTTAGAAAGGATGGAGAGAAGATTGCAATATATTCTAATGATACAAGCCTTATTGATTTTGTATCTTTCCCTTCACAAAAAATAGATATTTCAACCGGAAGAAATAATAATGTATTTTCGTCATGGGAATTTTATAATGAGCCGACTCCCGGAGAGATTAATGGGAATTCAGGATATATGGTTTCTGCTAAACCTGCTGTTTCAATTGAGGCCGGCTTTTATAATAATGACCAGAAATTGTATATTATTTCAAAGGACTCTGCGGCAACCATCAGATATACATTAGACGGAACTGACCCAACAGAGGACTCAGAGATATTTCCTGATACATTAATTTTGTCCGACAGGACATCTGAACCAAATGTTTATTCGCAAATCAGAACAAACCAGGATCCTTTTAACTGGCTTCCCGATTGGGTTACGCCTGCTGAGAATGTTTTTAAGGCTACTGTTGTAAAACTTCGTTCGTTCGAATCAGGAAAAACAGCCAGCGAAATAGTAACAAATACATATTTTGTTAAGGAAGGTATGAAAGATCGTTATTCACTGCCGGTTATTTCAATTGTAACCGATCCGGATAATTTATTTGATGAAACAACAGGTATTTATGTTCCTGGAGTAAATCATGTTACAGGGAATAGCGAAACGGGCAATTATTTTCAGGATTGGGAAAAGAAAGTTCATATAAGCTATTTTGAGCCTGATGGAAAGATTGGTTTTGCCCAGCATACAGGAATACGAATTCAGGGAGGTACTTCACCTGCCAGTCCGCAAAAAGCTTTCCATGTAATTGCCAGAAATGAGTATGGAGATAACAGAATTGATTATCCGATATTTAAGGAAACAAATGGACATGCAAGGGATATTAAGAAATACAAACGATTTATAATACGGGCATGGGGTAGTACAATTCTTAGTGCAATGTTTAATGATGCCCTGGCCCACAGAATAATGGAAGACAGTGAGTTGGATCTGCAAGCATATGAACCTGTTATTTTATTTATAAATGGTGAATATTGGGGGTTGCATGAGTTACGGGAAGCAAATAAAAGCAATTGGTATTTTGAAGCTCATTATAATGTTGATACTGATGATCCCGGGATTGATTTAATATATCACTGGGATAATCGCACACAGCATTTCCCTGAAGCGAATGAAGGAGATGTTGCTAATTGGAATAGTCTTACAAATTTTATTCATAACAATGATTTAAGTATTAGTGAAAATTATAATTATGTAAAAACGCAAATTGATATGGATAATTTTATTGATTATATGGCGCATAGTATTTATTTAGGAAAATGGGACTGGCCAGGCAATAACGAAGCAACGTGGCGAGCAAGAAGCAGCGAAGGCATTTGGCGATATATTACATTTGATATGGAAACAGGTTTTGGAGTAGCAACAGGTTTAGATGCCTCATTAGCGTTTTTAGGTCCGCAGTTCAATATGATTAATCATGTTATTGATGGTACAAATATTCCGGATTTTGGTTATAACGGTCCTCATTTAATTTTTAAGGAACTGATTAAAAATGACGAATTCGTAAATGCATTTATTACAACAATGGAAGATAAATTATACAATGATTTTTCATCAACAGCTACAACTGCCATTTTAGATGAAATGGTTAGTGAGATAGAACCGTATATGCCGGAACATTTAAAAAGATGGCCCTTTTCTTCAGAATATATGAATATAGACTGGTATGCCAGTATTGAAGGAATTAGAGATTATATGGAAAGAAGGCCTGCCTATTTACTTGAACAATTAGAAGAATTTAAAGAAACATATGTTACTGGAATAAAAGAAAATTACAGGATGTATGGGATTAATGATTTTATGCAGTTTGTAAATAACATAGACAATAATCAGAATATAAGCTCACAAATTTATACCATTGATGGCAGGCTAATCCAGCAAAGAGAATTTAATAAAGAAAGCCTTAATAAATATTTAAATAATTTGGATAACAGTTATTTACCTAAAGGTATATATATACATACCATAAATGCAGAAGGGAATGTAAAATCACGAAAAATGGCTATTTTTAAATAAAAAGACTGCTTGAGCGTATAGCATTAGTAAGCATCTCACGAGTACCGCGTTCGGAAATTAAATACAAAAATTACCACGATATTTCCTGTACGTCTTATTATGCGCGAAAAACAGGTAAGGTAGTTTTGCGAAAAATTATCACACCGTTCCCGGTAATCGGAGCGGTTTAATAAATTTTTTCTTATTTCCGTGTTATAGTATATTTAACTGCAATTTTAAGCGCTATAATAAGAATTAGGGTTGAAAAATTGTGGAAGGCTGAGGGTATAATTACACATTGTTAACAAAGCGGCAAATAATTTGCCGCTTCGCTGGAAAAATTTTTATTCGCTCTTTTCGAATTTAATTGCTTCTATATCTCTTTTCAATTCCACACCAGGTGTAAATATTACTTTAACATTTGAAATTTTATTAGTATTGAACTCATCTAAAGAGTCAACACCTTCACTGGATAATGACAAACGTAATGTCCCAAATGCACCAAGACTCACGCTTTTACCCATAACAAGATACTTGGGAATTGATTCTAAAACGTTTTCAATAACGTTAGAAATGTCTCCACGAGAAAGCGAAGAAATTGCTGCAATTTCTTTTGCCAAATCTGTTTTGCTTATTTTGCCGTCGTTTA
>CAZBZX010000238.1:0-6989 GCA_964496465.1 uncultured Bacteroidales bacterium | reverse complement strand
AATTAATATAATTGATACTCCCGGATTAGATGATTTTTCTGGAAGTGTTGTTTCATCGTTGGTGCCAGCTGATTTAGCACTAATGGTCATTAATGCTCAGAATGGAGTTGAAGTTGGGACTGAAGTAACTTCTAGGTATGTTGAAAAATTTCAAAAACCATTAATGATTGTCATTAATCATTTAGATCATGATAAAGCAAATTATGAAAAAACAATAGAGAGTATTAACCAAAGTTTCGGTTCAAAAGCAATATTAATTCAGTATCCAATATCAGCTGGTCAAAACTTTAATTCAATTATTGACCTTGTGAAAATGAAAATGCTCAAATTTAAAGGTGATAAAGGTGATCCTGAAATTTTAGATATTCCTGCTGAAGAAAAAGATAAAGCAGAACAGCTGCATGCAGAGTTAATTGAAAAGGCTGCTGAAGCTGACGAGTCACTAATGGAAATTTTCTTTGAAAAAGAAACTCTAGATGAAACTCAAATGAAACAGGGAATTGCAAAAGGGATTAGTACCAGGGATATGTTTCCAATTTTCTGCGCCTCGAGTAAAAAACATATCGGTATTAGCAGGTTACTTGAATTTATTGGAAATTTAGCTCCTGCTCCAACTAATGTTTCAGGGATGTATACAAATGATGGTAAAGAAATTAAAGTCGATGGTTCAGCACCTGCTTCACTTTTTGTTTTTAAAAGTTCTATAGAATCCCATATTGGTGAAATTAACTATTTTAAAGTAATTACTGGTGAAGTAGCTGAAGGAATGGATATTACAAATAATACTTCGAAAACGAAAGAAAGATTATCTCAATTATTTGTGGCAGCTGGTAAAAACAGAACAAAAGTTACAAAATTGGTTGCCGGGGATATTGGCGCCACTGTTAAATTGAAAAATACGAAAACAAACCATACTTTGGCTGCACAAAATATTCAATTTAAGAATATTGAGTTTCCTGCTCCAAAATATCGAACTGCAATCAAACCTTTAAGTGAAGGTGATGAAGAAAAATTAGGGGAATCATTAAATCGTATGCATCAAGAAGATCCTACAATTATCATTGAGTATTCAAAAGAGCTTAAACAAATTATTATTTCTGGTCAAGGTGAATACCATCTTAATATATTGAAATGGCATTTAGATAATACATTTAAATTAGGTACAGAATTTGTTGCTCCTAAAATTCCTTACAGGGAAACTATTACTAAAATTTCACAGGCCGATTATCGCCATAAAAAGCAATCGGGTGGTGCAGGACAATTTGGTGAGGTACATATGATAATAGAGCCTTATACAGAAGGTATGCCAGATCCAAAATATTATAAATTAGAAGGTAAAGAATTGAAAATTTCAGTTAGAGGGACTGAGACAGTTGATTTATCATGGGGCGGAAAACTTGTATTTTTAAATTGTATTGTCGGCGGTTCAATTGATTCAAGATTTCATCCTGCTATTTTAAAAGGAATTATGGAAAAAATGGAAGAAGGTCCTCTCACCGGGTCATATGCACGAGATATTAGGGTAGCAATTTATGATGGTAAAATGCACCCGGTTGATTCAAATGAAATTTCCTTTAAACTTGCTGGAAGAAACGCATTCAGGGAAGCATTTAAAAAAGCCGGACCAAAAATACTTGAGCCAATATATGATGTTGAAGTTCTTGTTCCAAGTGATAGAATGGGCGATGTAATGAGCGATTTACAAGGAAGAAGGGCCATTGTTCAGGGAATGAGCAGTGAAAAAGGGTTTGAAAAAATAATTGCAAAAGTTCCTTTAGCAGAAATGAATAAATACTCGACTGCTTTAAGTTCTTTAACTGGTGGACGGGCTATGTATTCAATGAAATTTGCTGAATATTCACCGGTACCAGGTGACGTTCAGGAACAATTGCTTAAAGCATATGAGGAAGAACAAAAAGAAGAATAAAACAAATAGCATTATTGTAAACGCACATTCAATAAACGGATGTGCGTTTTTAATTTAAATAAAATCATAAAAACTAAATAATGATCTCAATTAATCCTGAAATTGAAAATTATATTGTTTCGCATTCGGATAAGGAAGACCCTATATTATCGGAATTATTCAGAGAAACTCAATTAAAAGTACTTAATCCAAAAATGATTTCTGGATTTCTTCAGGGTAAAGTCCTTGAATTTATCAGTAAGCTTATAAAACCGGAACAAATATTAGAAATCGGAACATTTACTGGGTATTCAGCAATTTGTCTATCAAAAGGTTTACAGCCCAATGGTCAGCTACATACTATTGAGTTAAATGATGAACTAGAGCATATTTCTAAAAAATACTTTAAAAAATCTAATCTCGAAAACAAAATCGTTCAATACATTGGAAATGCATTAGATATTATACCCGGAATTGATAAAACATTTGATTTAGTTTTTATTGATGGAGAAAAAACAGAATATATCCAATATTACAATTTAGTTATAGAAAAAGTAAAAAAAGATGGAATTATACTGGTTGATAATGTATTATGGAGTGGCAAAGTGATTGATGAAAATGAAAATGATCCAAGTACTTTATCTATTAGAGCTTTTAATTCGTTAATTAAAAAAGATACTAAAGTTGAAAAATTAATAGTACCAATTCGTGATGGTATAATGATTTTAAGAAAAAAATAACCCCCTTTCCATTCAGATCCCTATTTAGAATTTATTTATATAAACATTTCTGTTTCATTGTTGTTTGTATAGTGGAACACTCAACAATGAAATCCCATTTATGGCTACATATTCAATTCGTGATTTAGAAAAACTTTCTGGAGTAAAAGCTCACACCATTCGTATATGGGAAAAACGTTATAATTTAGTTGAGCCAATGAGGACCTCAACAAATATTCGTTATTACTGCGATGAAGATTTAAAAAAACTATTGAATATTAGCATATTAAATAAAAATGGATTTAAAATATCACAAATAGCCAGTTTAGAAAAAAATGAACTTAATGATAAAGTTATTTATATAATTAACGATTTAAACGAGAATGACAGTAGAATTGAAAGTTTGATTGTTGCAATGATTGAACTAGATGAAACTAAATTTGAGAAAATATTAAATCAGGCTATTTTAAAATATGGATTTGAAACAACAATAATCGAAACACTATACCCTTTTCTTGAAAGAATAGGCATACTTTGGCAAATTGGTAAAATAAATCCAGCCCAAGAACATTTCATTACCAATCTAATTCGGCAAAAACTTATTGTAGCGATTGATGGTGTCATTCAATCGAAAAATATTGATTCTAAAAAGTTTATTATGTTTTTACCAGAAGGTGAATTACACGAAATAAGTTTGTTGGTTTATCATTATTGTATCAAAAAAAATGGACATAAAGTAATTTATTTAGGACAATCAGTGCCATTTAAAGATTTAGTAGAAGTAGAAAAAATAAAACCAGCCGATTATTTATTCACTTCCATTATAACTTCCAATTCTCAAATCAAATTCAATGAATATCTTTTTAAATTATCAAATCAATTTGACAATAAAACAATTTTTATAACTGGTAAACAAGCTTCTATCTTAAAAAAAAATAATCTAAAAAATATTAAAATAGCAAGTTCTCCAAATAATTTTTTAACTCAAATAAGCTAAATGAATTTTTTTTTATTGATTTTGTAATTTATATTACTTCCTAAAAATATAACGTAATTATTTATATAAAAATAACTTATAAAATTTTCTTATTTAGAATCAGTTTTTAATTTAGTATAAAAAGATATTAATATCTTGTTATATGTTTAACTTTTACATATATTTGTTAAACAATTTAAAGAATTAAATATCTTAATATATTAAATCATGACAGCAATAGAATTTAATCAACAATTATTAAGCTTATCACCGAACTTAAAAAAGTTTGCATACAGCTTAACTTCAGATTATGAAGACGCTCAGGATCTTACACAAGAGACTTTTTTAAAAGCTCTTGCATATAGAGATAAATTTGAAGACTATTCAAATTTAAAAGCATGGACTTTTACCATAATGAAAAATACTTTCATTAATAATTACCGTAGAATGATTAAACAAAATACGACTTTTGATAATACAAAAGATCTATATTTTATTAATCAAACCAAAGAATCAGAATTTTTAACTCCTGAATCTGAACTTAATTTTGATGAAATTAATAAAAGTATCGAATCATTAGAAAACGAATACAAAGAACCCTTCTTAATGCATGTAAATGGATATAAGTACAAAGAAATTGCAGATAAACTGGAACTTAAAATAGGAACAGTAAAAAGCAGGATATTTTTTACAAGAAAAAAATTAATGGAAAAACTAAGAGATTTTGACCGATAAGAATCCCATCCATTTTTTATAAAATGCCATTCTGATTAATTTCGAGTGGCATTTTTAGTTTATATCTCTAAAATTGACAAGCTTATTTAATATCGCGTAAACTGTTAAGCCTGAAACTGATTTAATCCCTAATTTATTAGTAATATTTTTCCTATGAGTAATAACTGTATGTGTGCTAATAAATAATTCGTCAGCTATTTGCTTATTTAATAATCCTTTGGCAACGAGCTTGAGCACATTTTTTTCACGTTCACTTAAAATATCAGATTGAGAAATTTTATTAATTTTTTGTTTATTTTTTACATGTTTTTCAAGTTTACTAATAATTACGTTCTTCTCATCATTGATATTTATTGTGTCGACGGATATAATCTTTGATTCAATCTTTTTAGATGTATTAGTAATAATCCAGTTTATGGAAGGATATTCTATAATAATCTGCTGAATTTGTTTTTCATGTTCATTAACCATTTCACAATTAATAATTACAATATCAACTGATCTCTTTTTTAATTCATTTGATAGCTCGTTAATTGAATTTAATGATTTATCAACCCAGGTCTTGTCAATTTTTTCAACAATGGCCGCTAAACCCTTCCGAACTAAATAGGATGAATCAATAATTATAAAATTTACAATTGACATTAATTAAACTTTTTCTTAATTGATTTTTCTAATTCAATAATTTTCGGAATTAATACCTTATCTTCAATTCGGGCATGATCGTTTAAATCTTTTTCAAGATGGTATAGTTGATCAATAACCTTACTGCATAAATAATTATTGCTAGGTGGTGGTAAATATTTTATAATGATATTTTTTAAATCAAAAGGTTTTTCCTCCAAATCATCATGTTCTTTTTTATATTCGTAAATTGAATAATTCAATAATTGATTTTTTAATTCTTTAGAAATATTCTGAGAATAATAGGCTTGTTCTATTTTTAATGAATAAGGAAAAACAACTTCCTCTTCTCTTTTAATATGATTATATAATTCTACTTTATATTCATTAAAAAATTTATTTACTAAATCTCCATCTTTGCATTTTAGATAACAGGTATCAACCATTTCTTTAATTTGTTTTTCAAGCTCGGGAATTTTAACATTAAGATAATAATTGTGGGTTTTTTGCAGATAATCAATTATCAATTGGATAGAAAATGATTTAAGATTACTTTGAGGAAAGTATTCTTCATCGAGAAAAGCATTTACAATTTCAAGAAAAAAATCAAGGTTTACATTATTTTTTCTACACACTTCCTCTAAAGTGTTATCTCCAAAACCCAAATTAATGCCAAACCTGTATATTACAGAAATCAGATAATAATTCAGATGAATTAAATCTGCCATTTTTGTTTCAGCTGTTATAATCATTGTTATAGAATTGAGTCTGTATTAAGAATAAAAGCTTCAGATGATTCTACATTACTTTTATTTTTCTTACGATCATAAATATAGAATTGATAATAAAAGGTGTCTGTTTTTAAATCAAAATAATCGAATGTTACAGAAACCTCTCCTTTTAAAAATCCATTTTTTTCTTCAGGTTCAAAATAGGGTAAATAATATCTTCCAGGATTCTCAATTGCAACAAAATTTGAATTAAGAAGTGAGTATTTTTGAACATAAAGATCGTACTTACTAGTGTCTTCTTCATCTACTTCAGTTACTTGTCCATCTTCATAAGTACCAATATCTCCATCACCATCCACGAAAGTAAAATTAAGTACCCCTCTTATCATTTTATTCCCTAAAACAGTATCTTCCATTAAGTAAGCATCGAATGATGTATATGTAATCTCAGGTATCACAGGATATACTTCAGGTTCCTTACATTTAATTACATAAATAATTAGGAATAATATAAAAACATAAAAACCAACTTTATGAAATTGTCTCATAACAATACAATAAACAGTAAAGTTACTAAGAATATTATTTTTTTCGCATAAAAATCAGGACCGGGACTCCTTTTAAATTAAAATTCTCGCGAAGCCGGTTTTCAAGATAACGTTTATAAGGTTCTTTAATATATTGAGGTAAATTACAATAAAACGCGAATGAAGGAGCATAAGTAGGAAGTTGGGTAACATATTTTATTTTAATATTCTTACCTTTATACATTGGAGGTCCATAATTTTCAATTGCCTCAAGCATTACATTATTTAATTTTGAAGTAGGGATTTTTTGCTTCCTGTTTTTATAAACCTCCATTGCTTCTTCAAGCACCTTATGAATTCGCTGCTTATTTATTGCAGAAGTAAAAATAATTGGCACGTCATTAAACGGGGCGAGTTTTTCCTTTACTTTATCAATATATTCAATTGTATTTTTTTTATCTTCCTCAATTAAATCCCATTTGTTCACTATAATTACGACTCCTTTGTGATTTTTAATAATAAGTTGAAAAATATTCAAATCCTGCGACTCAACAACTGTTGTAGCATCAAGCATTAAAAGGCAAACATCTGAATTTTCTATAACATGAATTGATCTCAAGACAGAATAAAATTCTAAATCTTCTGTTACCTTTCCTCTCTTTCTTAATCCAGCTGTATCAACCAAGAAAAAGTTAAAATCATACTTATTATAATGGGTATAAATTGAATCACGAGTTGTGCCAGAAATTGGGGTAACAATATTTCTTTCTT
>CAZBZX010000237.1:0-7003 GCA_964496465.1 uncultured Bacteroidales bacterium | reverse complement strand
AAAAGCAAACTAAACATACAAATATTAACCCTATTATTCGTTTCATCTCTTATAATATTTTTTAATTAATTATCTTCAAACTAAAGACAAAAGAAAAATTTTAATGTTGCTTGAGATAATTTTTTTTCTAAAATTCAATTTTATAGCTTATAATTGGGACTATAACCCTAACTGCATCCTCATCAATTGTATTTGTTTTAAAATTAAAATCAGGAGAATGATATTCTTTCGAACCTAAAAGATTTAATACTTGTAGCGACCATATACTTGTATAATTTTCTTTATTCTTTCTATAGCTCACTGAAAAATTTAAATGATGTACAACTGGTTTCTGATCTTCAAATGCATTTGAGTAATCGTATATAATTTCCTTATTATTAATAGATTCTTGTCTAAGTATTGGATGCATTCTTTCACCTCCAAAAATATTATATCTCCCATTTATACCTAACATATTGTTTTTGCTGTTTTTCCCAACTAACCATTCTTTACCAAATAAAAAATTCATTACAAAGTTTCCATTGTATCTTGTATTTCTTGATATTCCATCACCACCTGTATATTTTGAATCGAATATAGAAGCAGTCATCAAATAGTAATATCCGTTATTTAAAAATCTCTCTAAAGTCACGTCCAACCCTATATTTGTTCCTGTACCCTCATTAACCAACTCATCATTAATAAACCAATTTGCAGCCATATTAAGAGTAGAATAATTGCTGTCTGGAATTACTGGTACATTATATAAAAATTGCACATAAGGCTCTATTTTAAGTCTCACATTTTCAGTGATATTTCTATCATATGCAAGCACTAAATGATGCGCTCTGATAAGTTCCAAATCTTTATTTAATTGTGATATTTGATTATTCTTTGTAACCTGGGATAAATATAAACCAAGCGGTTCTAATTGTGAATGGTTACCATAAGCTAAACTTATAGATTGAATAGCTGATAAATTATATTGAAGTCCAATTCGAGGTTCAATTGTATAATTATTATTCAATAAAAAATATTGGGAATGAATTCCTGCATTAAGTGATAGCTTACTAGTAAAATAATAATTTGATTGGGTATATACTTGAATAATATAGCTTTGTTCATTATCATCAACTATTTGCATTAATGGGACATTAATTTGAGGAGAGTATTTAATATTCATATCATAATTAACATTCTTAATTACAAATCCAGTTCTATTTGTATGTTTATTGTTAAACTTATGGTTTACAAATGAAGCCAATGAATAATTCCAAATTTTGCTATTAATAAATTCGTTTGGGTGGGAGTTTATATTACTATCGAGTAAATTTTGTTCTAATTCAACCGTATTTGCCGTAGCCGATATTGATGAGTTTATATATGTTTTCTTACCAAGAATAATTTTGTGATTTACCCCAACAGCTCCCATATTAAGCTTTGCATATCCATGCTCTAAATCCTCTTTGGTTTCCCACTCCAATGAATCTATTTTCTTTTCCATTTCCAAATCATCAATTGCTCCAATTCCCCATATCGAAAAAATACCTGTTTTTGAGGTTGGGAAATTTAGTTTAAAACACAAATCCTGATATTCTGGAACATTTGCATCTTCAGGTAAAACATGCTTTATTAAACCAAATGTTGAATACCTGTAATTAAATAAATAAGAAGATTGTGATCCTTTTTTAAATGGCCCTTCAGATGAAAAATCAATACCTAAAACTCCGGCCTGAAATGCATGCTCCCTTATTTCATTATTTCCATTTCTGAATTTAAAATCAAATACACCAGAAATAGCATTACCATATTCTGCTGGAAAAGCACTCGTAAAAAAGTCAGAATTAGTCAGTAGCAAACTACTAAATGCTGTGACTCCCCCCCCTCCAAAAGTTGACAAATTTGCAAAATGATTTGGATTCGGAATTTCAACACCTTCTAATTTCCATAGCATTCCTTTAGGTGCATTTCCTCTAACAACTATTCCATTATCATCAAGATCTCCAGTTGTAACTCCTGCAAAAGCAGATACCATTCTGGCAGGATCGTCAGCTCCTCCAGCATAACGATTTGATTCTTCGACTGAAATTGTTCTGGCACTTAATGTAGCCATTGAATTTAAAGGCCTGTCTTTTTTTGTATATGCTTTAACAACAACTTCATCCAAATGATTTATTGATTCTTTTAGACCAATATTAATTACAACTTCTTTTCCAGAACCTACCAATATTTCAGGTATTGTAACAGGTTCATAACCTATATAACTAATTTGAATATTATACCGACCAATTGGAACATTTTCAATTCTAAAATTTCCATCTATATCGCTAACTGAACCTATCACCGGATTAACACTTAATATTATCACGTTTGCACCGGGTAAGCTTATTTGAGATTCCTTGTCAAATACTCTTCCTTTCATTATTTGAGTTAGATTTTGTGCGTTTGCACTTATTCCTAACATAATAGTAATAAAATATATACCTACTTTTTTCATCTCATAATATTTTTTGCTCATCAATCATATTCGTTTTCGTATAAATGACATTGAAAAAAAATTATCGTTGCATGTATATTAATTATTACATTATTTTTTCTTTAATAAATATTTTGTAATATATTTGTATGATGAAAGACAGTGATTTGATATTCGGACTAATGGCTTCTTTTGGAAAAAAAGAGTATTCCATAAATGACCTATTGCACTTAATAAAACCTTTTAAAGTAACCGAAAATAGCCTAAGAACAAATCTTTCAAGAATGAAAGCAAATGAAATATTAGTATCAAGAAAAGAAGGAAAAACTGTTTTTTATAATTTTGATACTCGTGGAAAGAAGATGAATGCTATTGCTGATTTGAGCTTTAAACCACCTATTTGGGACGGTTGGAATAACGAGTGGTATGGAGTATTATTTACTGTATCAGAAAGTAATAAAGAAATAAGGTACCAATTAAGAAAAAGACTATTAGCTTATCGTTTTGCTATCCAATTTCCGGGCTTTTGGATCAGACCAATTCATCATGTTGAAAATGAAAAATATAATTTTAAAAAAATATTTGAAAACAACTATTCAAAATTGATTCGATTTAATTTTACTAATATTCCAGAAAAGGAAGAAATACAATCATTTTGGAACATTCATGTCATTAATAAAGAATATACAAAAGGTATAGAACAAATAAATAATATCAATAAAAATATTTCAAATTTAACTGCAATTGAAGCATTAAAATTAAAAATGGAATTAGGAAATATTATGGTAAAATTAATTTTTAAAGACCCATTACTTCCACCTAGGTTTTTACCAGAAGATTGGAAAGGCAATAAATTGCGTAAAGAATTCTTTAAATTGGATAGTCACTTAACAGAAATATCAAAACCTTACTGGAATAAAATTTTTAACTAATCAATATTAAAATGAAAATAATTGATTTAAACGAAGAAAATAAGCATCTGTATTTTGTCTGCCTCGAAGACTGGTCGGACGAAATGAAAGAAGCTGGAAACCACAAAGAATGCTGGTATAATAAAATGAAAGACAAAGGACTGCGTGTAAAATTTACAGCAGATGATAATGGCAACATTGGAGGAATGATCCAATATCTCCCAATTGAATACTCTATTGCGGAAGGTAAAAATTTATATTTTATCAATTGCATTTGGGTCCACGGATATAAACAAGGAAGAGGAAATTTCAGAAAGCAAGGAATGGGAAAAGCTTTAATAAAAGCTGCAGAAGAAGACGCAAAAGTACTTGGAGCAAAAGGAATTGCAGCATGGGGATTAGCCATACCTGTCTGGATGAAAGCATCGTGGTTTAAAAAACAAGGCTTTAAAAAAGTAGATAAACAAAGCATGCAAGTTTTACTCTGGAAAAAATTTACTGAGGATGCCGAACCTCCAAAGTGGGTTGAAATTAAAAGGCCACAAATTAATCTTGACCCCGATAAAGTAACTATTACGGCATATAAAAACGGCTGGTGTCCTGCTTATAATTTAACATATGAAAGGGTTAAAAAGGCAGCCGAACAATTTCCTGAAAAAATTATTTTCAATACGATTGATACCTTCGATAAAAGTGCTATTTTAAGTTGTGGCAAATCAGATGAGATATATATAGAGAACAAAAAAATAAATACTGGTCCACCTCCAAGCTATGATAAAATTTTAAAAATTGTAAAAAAAGCTATTCGTAAAAAATAATAAAATTATGGAAATAAAAATTAACTATAAAAAAGTTCTGATCTATGGGTTTCTAGTATTAATAATCGATATGATTATTGGGAACATATTATACTTAAACCCTTTTGTATCTGAAACCTATAAAAATTTTGAAGGCCACGCTTCTTTAAAACCTATAGAATCATTTGGTAGTATAGGAAAATATATAACTATTACGATGCTTTTTAGTGTTTTCTTTGTTGCTTTCTTAATTTTTATTTTTTTACTTTTTTACATAAATATACCTGGTAAAAGGTGGCAAAAAGGTTTATATTTTGGTATTCTTGTTGCATTATTAAAAGCTGTTCCAGAAGCATTTAACCAATATATGAATATTAATTATCCAGGACAATTAATTTTAATTCAACTTCTAAATACTTTTATTGGATTAATTCTTTTTGGAATATACCTGGAAATAATTTTTCGAAAATCAAAAACCATTGAAATTATTAATGAATAAATGAATCTATGAACTTGAATAATGAAGTTATTAGTTGGTTACTTTCTGCCAATCCATGGGCAAAATATAGAACATTAGCTGATTTAATAGAAAAACCATTAGATAATACAGATGTAAAACAGGCAAAACAGGAAATGCTTAAACAACCTTTAATAAAAGAGTTGATTAATGATACTAAAAATTGGTTTCCTGAAAGTATAACTCGTCATAATGATCCAAAAATATCTTATTACAAATTACGAATGTTAGCAGATTTTGGGTTTACTTATGAAGACGTGGAAGTTAAAAATATCGTTGATGAAGCATTGAGTCATTTTGAAAATGGTTTTTTCACTATAAGACAAGAGCTTCCTACAAAAGAATTTACAAAGGCTGACAAAACATCAAATAAATGGTATGCTCAACCATGCGATTCGCCTTTGCTTACAGCTATATTTTTAAAAATGGGTGTAAACAATGATAAAGTTAATCAATCAGTTCAGTTAATTAAAGAAAAATGGAAAGATGAAAAAGGTTGGTTTTGCCATTTTTTCTTTGTGGAGAGTCAATTCAAAAAACTGCAAATAGGTTGCCCAATGGCAGGCTTACAAGCATTAGAAGTCTTTGCCCAGGTTCCTGAATTAAAAGAATCTATATATGCCAAAAATGCTTTTGCTCCTATAAAATATCATTATGAATCGGGTAAGTCGTTGTACTATTTTGGGCGATCAAAAAAATTCTGGACATTGAAGTACCCATTTGTATGGTATAATGCCCTTTATTTAGCTTATGTTTTAAGTCAATTCAACTTTTTAAAAGATGAGCCTATAGTAAAAGAATTAATTAATTGGATAAATAGTATGCAGGATGATGAAGGAAAGTTCAAATCAACTTCCGTTTTTCAACTATATAAAAAATGGGATTTTGGAAATAAAAAAGAAGCATCGCCCTGGCTGACTTATTTGTGCTTGAAAATATTGAAAAACTATGATCAATAAATCAATTCAAGGAATCAATCCTTTTTAACATTTCTTTAATCTTGGCGTGGCTTAATGAAAACCATTCATTTAAAGAATCATTTACTATAAATTCTTCCCTTCCAATATCAGTATTGCTTTTCTTGGATTCTTTGTTTGTTCTTTTTGTTGCCATAATTAGAATGTATTTTTCTTTTATTATATGACAGGTAAATTCAAAAATCCCCTTACTCCTCTATTCTTTTTTATTAAAAATATTTCAGATTTACAAAAAACTGGGATTTTGGAAATAAAAAGGAAGCTTCGCCCTGGATGACTTATTTATGCCTGAAAATATTAAATGAAGTTGATTTATAAAACCATTCTTTCATGATATTGCATCATTTATTATCATTTTGAGATACTTCACCGCAATTCATTAAAAATGTTTCATTTCTTCTTTTTATAAATCTAAATATAAAATTATATTTGCATCAATTTATGCAATCGATTACATTAGGTATATTTTATAAAACTATTTAAAAACTTGGAGGTATTATTATGAGTATAGCACTAAAAAAAGACTGTAAGTATGCTTTGTTAATTCCAACAAGCATGGGTTTGCGAATCACTCCTGAAAATGGCCAGGCCGTGCATTGCAGCAATATATTCAAATTGCAGGCTACCAGCGCTGAAACTAATGTAGCAAGTATTTCTTCTTATTTAGGATTGCCTGTTAAAGTTTTAACCACTTTTGTAAAAGACAGTCCTGTTGCCCGCCTCATAAAAGATAATCTTGCCAGTCGCCATATGGATTATGAAGGTATAGATATTGAGCAGGGAGGCCCTTGGGGATTTCGTCACCAGATAAATATTGCCGATAGCGGATATGGTTCAAGAGGACCTCGTGTTTGGAATGACCGTGCAGGTGAAGTAGGCCGTACCCTTAATGTTAAAGATTTTGATCTTGACCGTATTTTTGGGCAGGAAGGTGTTCAAATAGTGCATTTATCAGGATTAATTGGCGCTTTATCCGAAAATACCAGTGAATTTTGTTTGCAACTTGCCAGGGCAGCTAAAAAATATGGAACCAAAATATCATTCGACCTAAACCATAGGGCTTCATTCTGGAAAGGTTGTGAAAAAGAATTACATACTATTTTCACTGAAATTGCCAGCTTAAGTGACATCTTAATAGGTAATGAAGAAGATTTCCAGCTTTGTTTAGGCATAGAAGGGCCTGAAGCAGGAGGAAAAGATATTACTGCTAAAATTGATGGATTTAAAGGTATGATAAACAATGTAAAAAAAGCATTTCCAAATGCATCTGTATTTGCAACTACATTGCGTCAGGTTATTTCAACTAATAGTCATCTATGGGGAGCTATCCTTTCAGAAGGAAATAA
>CAZBZX010000236.1:0-7003 GCA_964496465.1 uncultured Bacteroidales bacterium | reverse complement strand
AGTTTGTAATAGGTTTATAAGGTGAAAATTATGTTAAATAAACGTACAAAAACATTTTTCCCGGTGGTATAGGGTAAATGCAATAATTTCCAAAAATCAGAACCTTTTGAATATCTAACAATTTCTAAATGACTGTTTTCATCGGTATGCAAGATACTTCCAATAGCAATTCCTTTTGATAGATCTTTATTTTTATCAAGTGTAGAAACACTAATTAATGTTTCATTATTTGTGCGGATATCTTCTCCTAATTTATTTGAAAGCAAAGGTAATGAAATCGATTTTAACTTTAAAAATAAATTAGTTGTTCCAAGAGCTCCTCCTGAAAAAACAACTCCTTTTGTGGTAAATTCTCTTTTGTCTTTAAACACTCTAGTGCTTGATTTAGTAAAAATTTTATATCCAGAAGTTCCATCATTATTATCCAAAGGAACAACATTATATACTTCATTTTCAGCCAAAATTTCTGCTCCTTTTTTTTGGGCTAAATAAAGATAGTTTTTATCCAAGGTGTTTTTAGCATCATGCCGGCAGCCTGTCATGCATCCTCCGCAGAAGTTACAACCTGCAATTTCAGGACCTTCGCCATCAAAATATGGATCTTTCACTCTCTCCTCTTCTTTACCAAAGAATACAGCCACTTCAGGATGTTCAAAATGAGCCTCCATCCCAATTTCTTTTGCGAGTTCTTTTAGCATTAAATCTCCATCATACAATTTTGGATTTCTGTTTGCCCCCAACATTTTTAATGCTTTTTGGTAAAATGGTTTTAATTCCGTTTCCCAATCTGCAAGGCCATTCCAACTCCCAGAATTATAAAAAGCTGATTTAGGAACCGGTAATGTGTTAGCATATACTAATGAACCACCTCCTACTCCTGTTCCAGAAAGAATAACAATATGTCTGAAAATACTCAATCGCATAATTCCAAAAAAACGTAATCCAGGCATCCAGAACCATTTTCTAAGCCTCCAGTTTGTTTTAGGAAAATCGGAAAATTTAAACCATTTCCCTTTCTCAACAACTAATACTTTATATCCTTTTTCAGATAATCGAAGTGCAGAAACAGAGCCCCCAAAACCGCTTCCTATAATTATATAATCATAATCGCAATTCATTTTCGTTTTTTACGAATATACAAAATTCTACCTCCTAATCAATTATTATATGACAAGTCAATAATTAATAAAAATATATATCGAATTAATCAAAAATGGAAGCTTAATACTAAACTTGACCTACCCCACCCCAATATTGTAAAATTTGTGAAGCAGCAATGGCGCCTGTATACATTGATTTTTGAATATCCCTGGTTCTATAAAAAGTTAAAGCAAAAGCAGCCTGGTAGGCATCGCCACAACCTGTAGTATCAACAACTTTTGGTACAGGTATAGCCGGTTGAAAATATGTTTCTCCATTATAATATGCATAACTTCCCTGGGCCCCAAGAGTTACTATAATAAGTTTTTTCTTTCTGAATGCCAACTCTCGATATTTTGATAATAAATCGGATCGGGCAGCTATAAATGCTATATCTGTATATTCAAAATTCTCTTCAAATGGAATATTGTTTTCTATATCCAGGTAATCAACTGATAACATCTGATTATGATATTTTTTCGCTAACATGGTTGAAAAGTTAGGATTATTAGCTGGCATCGCTACAATATTTTGCCTTGCTACCCAGCTCCAATCATTATCAGAAAGTAAAAACGTTTCATAAACGCCTCCTTCCCATGCCCCAGCAATTCCAAACCGTTCGCCATTTTCATCAACTTTAAGCTGATTACATGCCGTTGCCCCTTCTTTTATATAAACATGTGAAATGTCTATTCCTATATCGGTAAAAAAGTCCATTATCATTTTGCCATTAGCATCATCCCCTAAACAAGTAATTACCGATATATTTAATGATGGCTCCATTTTCTTCCACATCGATGCCACATTCAACGAATTGCCTCCCATAAATGATTGTTTAATTTGAGGATAATAATCAACACAACAAGGTGTTAAGGCTAGTAAATTAATTTGAGTGTTTATTTTTTGATTTATTTGACATAATAGAAATAGAATTGGATCTTGAGTTATATCACTAGTTAAACCTAAAAGACAATAAAAATATAAAATGAATATGCAATATATAAGTTTTTTTAATCATGTATCAGAAATAATCTATTTGGTGTAGGAATTAAAAATCTTTTTAATTCCTATACAATAAGGTTCATCTTCACAAGGATATAAATCTATTTCAGGGCATAAGCTTAAATATCGGCAAATCATCAATGTCTTTTACTTCGTCAATTTTTTACAGTTAGTAAGTGCTAATACAATAATCAATATTGATATTTTCAAAAGCGGGGGATTTAATTTATTCATATTGTTTAAATTATTTAGGGTATACATTTAATAAAAATCATAAATATATAAAACAATTAAAAACAACTCAAAATTTTATTTTATGCAATACCTTAATACTGTCTACTTAAAATAAATTGAGGTCTGTAAAGCTATTTTTTATCTACTTAATTACTAAAATTTTATGTCTTTCTATTTCATTATGAACCGATATGGTAAGTATATAAAACCCATTTAGCCGATCATTTAAATTTATTATTTTTCTGCTGCCGCTTTCTACATCCATATTATTGTCTTTGTAGATAATTTTTCCACTTAAGTCAGTAATAGTTAAATCCCCATTTATTAATTCAGGATAATTATTTATAAGTGAAAAAACGCCATTACTAGGGTTTGGAGCAATAACAAATTTACCTGTCAATTTTTCTATTATCCCTGTTCCGCATGTAAAGCCGAATTCTGTTAAATTAAAAAAATCCATTATATTTTCTTCAACAACACATGGTCTATTCTTTAGAAAATCCGATAAATATTTTTCACAATCAGTTAACCATTCGGAATAACTCCCGGGGTCATTCCAACGATCTATATGACGAGAGACCTCATTATCATATAATTGCATAATCGAACCTAATTTCCCAGTTGTGCTATATGAAGTAAACTCCATATTTAATAGTTCAGCATAACGGTTAATAAATTGATTAGAAAAATCATAGTTTTTTAATAAATTTCTAAACAAAAATGTAGAATACGGAGGATTGGGTCCGGTAATATTGCTATCGTTTAAAGATGCATGAATAAGCATGTTATAATTATCATCCCAAAAACTATACCCTAAATCATAATAAATCCATCGCCATTTTCCATCCAGGGTTTGAGGTCTCCATAACCTTGAATTATTTGCTGGCCAATCATAATTTGCGAAAAACATTTCTGCAATTTGATAATCAATATAATTATCAACATCCATTTGAGTTTTAACATAATTGTAATTACTATCAATAGATAAATCATTCAACCTTATAAATTCCGTAAGCTTTGTATAGTTCCTGCTACTTCCTGCAAATACCATTCTGCCAGGAGTTATTAAATCAATCGAATCTTCGTTTAATCCATAAACATAAGCAATATACCTCTCATCAATTACATCTCGAATAGTATGAATACCCCAATACTCTCCATTAATAAATACAACAACTGGTTGATAATCCTGATATTCAATATATAAAAATCTGACAATTTCATTTACTAAAACATCTTTAACAATTGTACTTCCAGGCGGAATACCCATTGTTGATTGCAAAACAAATCTTTCATATTTATTATTTGATCTATGTGGTAATAACCAATAATTGAAATATTTATCTCCATATTCATTCCTTGCATATAATCTTAATGATTTTTGAGCAGATTGTCTGGTCCGGGAACCATGAATCCTCAATCCAGCATCTTGAGAGAAACATTTTTCCCCATTACTTTTATAATATTCAATATGAACAGGTTTTTCCCAGTTATCCCCCTCCTGGAAATAATTGCCAGTCCAGTTTGCATCATCAGGATCATAATATATTCCAGGAACATAAATTCCACTGGTGTCATTGAAAAGATTTTCGCTACTTGAAATAAGAGAAATAACCGGAATATCATATTTACCAATTATTGTACTGTCGATGAAATATGTTTGTGTATAAATTTTACTGGTTCTTTCGCCATCTTTATACGAAGCACATCTTAGAATATTTGCTTTGTCGATATTTACAGAGGGAGATTCCCATGCTTTATATCCAATTAATGATTGATCAGGAGAAGTAGGTATTTCACAAAAATAATTTGGTGATGAATATTTATAATCCAATAATAATGGATTAGTAAAAATAGCAGAACTTTCTGTTGGTTCGCTTCCATCAAGGGTAAAATAAACTGTATCGCCAAATAATGAAGTAATATTTAAATTAATTGGTGATGAATAAAACCCACCTTCAGCAGAAAACATCAATTGATTATTAATAACATTTTTACTTTTAGGCGTTGGATTATCAGATTTATACCAGCTCCCCGATCCATCCGGATATTGAACATATACCTCATCATTGACAAGGCTTAATGATTCGACTTGACAAATTATTTCACCTGAATTATTTGATAAATACAATCCTTCCTCAATTGAAGAAATTTTAAAATTAGTATGAAATTCATTTGTATCTAATTTGTTTTTCCCTGAAGCAAATACTATTATAAATCCATGAGGTGCTAAAAAAAAATTCGGGAATTTCCATTTTTTTAATTCCTTATAATCATCAGATAAATAATAATTTAGCATGTTAATTGAATCGTTACTGTTATTATATAATTCTAACCAATCAGAAAACTCATAATCCTTGTCAAGAATAGTTGTTTCATTATCCGACATAAATTCATTTATAGTTAATCCCTGCCCATATAGACTGGTTGAAAATAAATGAAGTAATAAAAATAAATTTATACTGATCAAATAAGAATTCCTCATTATTTATTACTTGATTTTGATATGATGCATTTTATTACTTATAAGTTGCCAATTTAATTTTTTTTTATAACAATTCATATGATTCAATCTAATACATATAAGGTTATTGAAAAATAAACAATATTTGCTATTTTCGTTAACTGAAAACCAAACCTACGAGTTATGAAAGCTATTACAACTTTTTTTGAAGAAAGTGTACAAAAATATGCTTCTAATATTTACTTATGGGAAAAGAAAAATGGAAAATATATAGGTGAAACATACCAGGAAGTTAGAGAAAGAGTATACCAATTTGCTGCTGGTTTAATATCTATAGGAGTTAAAAAAGGAGATAGAATTTCACTAATTGCTGAAGGTAGAAATGATTGGGTAGTATGTGAAATAGGCATGTTATACATAGGTGCAATCAATGTGCCGCTTTCTGTAAAATTAAGCGAACCTGCTGAAATTAAATTCAGGGTGAAGCATTCAGGATCGAAAATGATTATTGCTTCTCGAAATCAGTTAAAAAAAATAAGACCAATCATAAATAAGTTACCCGATCTGGAAAAAGTTATATTACTCGACGAAGAAGAAAAACAAAGTGAAAAAGAAATTTTCTATACAGAAATCATAGAAAAAGGAAAAGCTTATCTTGCTAAAAGTAAAAGTGAATTTGAAAAAATATGGCAAGCAATACAACCCGATGATTATGCTAACATTTGCTATACTTCGGGCACTACTGCCGATCCAAAAGGAATTATTTTAAGTCATGGAAATTATACATCAAACGTTGAACAAAGCTATACCCTTATTAATGTTACTGAAGAATATAAAACCTTATTAATATTGCCTTGGGATCATTCTTTTGCACATACTACGGGTATTTATTGCTTCATGGGAAAAGGAGCCAGTATGGCATCAATTGAGGTTGGATCAACTCCCATGGAAACTTTAAAAAACATACCGAAAAATATAAAAGAAATTAAACCTACTATTTTATTTAGCGTTCCCTCATTAGCAAAAAACTTTAAAAAAAATATTGAAAAAGGTATTAAGGATAAAGGTAAAATTGCAGAGGCTCTTTTTAACCATGGTTTAAAAATTTCATATAGGTACAATAAACTTGGATGGAACAAAGGAAAAGGATTGACTTTTTTATATAAACCTCTAATTAATTTATATGATAAAATATTATTTAGTAAAGTCCGGGAGGCATTTGGAGGTGAACTTAAATTCTTTGTTGGTGGTGGGGCTCTTTTAGATATCGATTTACAAAAATTCTTTTATGCTATCGGTATCCCTATGTACCAGGGGTATGGATTAACGGAGGCTTCTCCTGTAATTTCTTCAAATTCAACACATAAACACAAACTTGGATCTTCAGGATTTTTGGTACAACCAATGGAATATAAAATATGTGATGATGATGGAAATGAATTGCCAATTGGTGAAAAAGGTGAAATTGTTATAAAAGGAAACAATGTAATGCAGGGATACTGGCAAAATGAAGAGGCTACAAAAGAGACCATAAAAAATGAATGGTTACATACTGGCGATTTGGGTTATTTAGATAATGACGGGTTTTTATATGTTTTAGGCCGATTTAAAAGTTTGTTAATTGCTGATGATGGAGAAAAATTCAGTCCGGAAAGCATTGAAGAAGCTTTAATAAATAATTCACCATTTATTGATCAGTGCATACTTTACAATAATCAAAATCCATATACTATTGCATTAATTGTACCTAATAAAGAGGCTATTAAAAGATGGGCAAATGAAACAAATATTGATTTAGAAAAGCAATCGGATTTGGAAAAAATATGTTTTAAAATTGAAGATGAACTTAAAAAATACCGAACTGGTGGAAAATTTGAAGAAATGTTTCCACAGCGATGGTTACCTGCATCAGTAGGTATATTAAATGAAGGATTTACAGAAGGAAATCAGTTAATGAACAGTACATTAAAAATAGTTAGAGGAAAAATTATTGAAAAATATAAAGAATGGATTGATTATCTTTACAAACCCGAATCAAAAAATATTAATAATATTATTAATATTGATTCGCTGATAAAATTGTTTAATTCAAATTAATATAAATTTAATAATTATAAATTTTAATATTTTTTGTATTTTATAAATTTGAAAGTCAGTTTATTG
>CAZBZX010000235.1:0-7034 GCA_964496465.1 uncultured Bacteroidales bacterium | reverse complement strand
TATGATAATAAATCGCCAAAAACTCCTGTAATTACATTATAAACATCGTATAAACCTATCAATGAACTGATGATAAAATTCTTTTCGGGATTAGCAAAAAGCAGAATAAGTGCAAGACTTAAACCATAACAAATATTTTTAACAAGAGATAAATTTTCAACATTAATTCCGGCTTTTTCCAAGCCAATAAAACTTAATCCGGTAAATATTAATGCAATCCAACCCAAGGTTGATAATCCATATTTTAATCCTTTCTGTTTAATCTGATTTGCAGCTTTAACAATCATTCCAAACACAATTTGCACCCCTCCAATACCTAATGAAAGCCAGAATAAATTTAATGGTTCAAGAATTATTTTCCTAAGAGGAAAATTTTCAACTTCTAATAAGTTTATACCAAAAAATGTTCCTGAAATTAATCCCATAATAACAGTTGCGGCCCCTAAAAAAGTAGCAAGTGTTAAAATAGGTTTTAATTGCGGACTTACTTTATTTCGTAAAAGAATTGTTGCTATTAAAATAAGCAGACCATATCCGGTATCACCCACACAAAATCCAAAAAACAGCATAAAAAATGGAGCAAAAAATGGAGTCAGGTCAATTTCACCATAATCCGGCAGGGAGAAAAGATTTCCAATGGGCTCAAATAATTTTGAAAAATTGTTATTTTTTAATAAAACAGGTACATCATCAAAATTATTGGGTAATTCAGTAAAATATACCATGTCGTTCTTTTCCAAGTGCTCATCTAACTTATTTTTTCCTGTTTCGGGTACCCATCCTTCTAATAAAACTACCTTTTCATCAGAGATTAATTTTGAATTTTCAGAAACAAACCGGTAATCCAGTTCTTTATTGTCTTTTTCTAATTCTTCTTCTAATGAATTTAATGCTTTTATAATGTTATGATCAAGCACCTTGTTTTCACTAGCAATTTGATCATTTAATTTATCTAATTCTTCTTTAAGTTCTTGAAATGATTTTGCTGGAACTTCACTTTCTTTTGCATCAATTTCAATTCCTTCATCATCTTGTTGTAAGTAAATAAAATATTTATTTGATTTATCTTCTATAATTGGTTCTATAGCATAAGTTGTTTCCCATTCGGGATCATAATTTTTTATAGGGCAATGGAAAAACTTAACATTAATTTTTAATTCATTCAGCTTTTGAATACTTTGTAAATCAAAATTATCCCAACTATTATAGAAGGCTATATCTTTCTCAATGAATTCTTTTTGTTTTTCTAATCCGGCAATTTTATCTACCATATCTTGAATAAACATCAAAACATCAATATTTTGATCGAGATTACTGGAGGAATCACTACTTAGGTTTCTTTTCTGGGCAATTTTAAGTAATGTTTTTTTATAGAGTTGAAGATCTAACTTATTTTTTTTATAATTTTCAACTTCATCTTTATTTTTTTCAATAATATGCACTACCCCCAAATCATATAGTTCGTCGAGAAACTCACTATATTCCAGGTGGTGACATAGGATTGTATATTTTAACATAGGAATGATCATACTTCCACAGTTTCAATTTTACGTTTTTTAATAATTTTTTGAGCGGCTTTAGAAAGATTTTCTTCATCCTCCAAAAAGCGTTTTATTTTTCTAATTGCTGTTTGATATTCAGGAATTTGGACTTTTTCATACAAATTCACTTTTTGTGTGGTTTTTCTTCTCGCATTTTCAAGCAATTCCATCATATTTTCAGCATATTGTTTTTTAATCTTCAAAGTAACAATATCGATAGTAAATACAATACCATCGACAAACCATACCGGTAATGAAAAAATATTATAAGGATTATCTGTAAACTTAATGTCTTCAACAACTTCCGTTTTAACTCCAGCTATTTTAGTTACTGATGATTTAATCTCTTGAATTTGAACGAGTGATGGGTCAAATTCACACCATAAGCTGGAATAATTTTTAAATTCTTCCATTTTCCGGTTTATTTCATCTGTATAAGCGTCAACTTTATTTTTAGCTTTTTTAACTTCTACCCTTAAAGCTGCTTCTTTATTTTTTAAAGTAGGCAAAGCTCTTGTTCTAATGTTCAATTGCTTATCGAGATCACGTAAAGCTGTTTTATTATATTGAAATTTAAGAGCCACTTGCTATTTATTGAAATATTGATTAATTGATTTATTGAGGTTTAATTTTTTGTACTCTCGCTCACACTCTCAACCTCACTCTTTTTAGTCCAGTATTTATCCATAAATTCCTGTTTAATACTAACTTCAGCTGGTGAAAAATATTTCTGGAATAAATTCCATCCAGTATTTAAAATGTCTTCCATTTCAAGATTTACATCAATTGCAAGTAGATCATTCGAATACTCTTTTGCAAATTTTAATGTACGTTCATCATAATCTGTTAATTCAAAACCATTTTCCAATTTTGTTTTAGCATTGGCCGCATCGGCAAATAATCTTACAGCAGTATTCATTACTTGCGGATGGTCTTTTCTGGTTATTTTTCCAATTACTAATTGTTTTAACCTGGATAAACTTCTGAATGGATCAATAATTACTTTTCCAATATCCGTTGAGGTCCTCAAATATAACTGTCCTTCAGTAATGTACCCTGTATTATCAGGAATAGCATGAGTAATATCGCCCCCCGATAATGTTGTAACTGCAATAATAGTTATTGAACCACCTTTAGGAAATTGTACTGCTTTTTCGTAAATTCTGGCTAAATCGCTGTATAATGAACCAGGCATGCTATCTTTTGATGGAATTTGGTCCATTCTATTCGATACAATGCTTAAAGCATCACAGAACAAGGTCATATCAGTTAATAATACCAATACTTTTTCATTATTCTCGTATGCAAAATATTCAGCAGCAGTTAAAGCCATATCAGGAACTAATAGCCTTTCAACCGGTGGGTTTTCAACAGTATTAATAAAACCAATGATTCTGTTTAATGCTCCTGCATTATCGAAAATATTTTTATAAAATAAATAATCATCGTTTGTTAATCCCATACCACCAAGAATAATCTTGTCAACTTTTGCCCTTAAAGCAACCATGGCCATAACCTGGTTAAAAGGCTGATCAGGGTCTGTAAAGAAAGGTATCTTTTGTCCGGAGACCAGGGTATTATTTAAATCAATACCAGCAATACCGGTTGTAATTAGCTGATCGGGCTGTTGTCTCCTAACAGGGTTAACTGATGGTCCGCCAATTTCTCTTTCTTCACCAAAAATATCAGAACCCTCGTCAATTGGTTCACCGTATGCATTCATAAACCTACCTGCTA
This sequence comes from uncultured Bacteroidales bacterium, assembly GCA_964496465.1. Classification (GTDB taxonomy): domain Bacteria; phylum Bacteroidota; class Bacteroidia; order Bacteroidales; family CAYFUP01; genus CAZBZX01. The sequence goes on along the minus strand of CAZBZX010000235.1, from coordinate 3,756 downwards.
ATTGGCTCCCTACTTTTAATGAAGGTGATTTTCCAGTAAAAATAACTTCGGCATCAGTAGGTAATCCTTCAGTACCGGCAAATACCTGCAAAGTTACTTTCCCTTTGTTAATTTTTACTACCTGGGCTAACCTGCCGTTTACAGTAGCTAATTCTTCATAACCAACTCCGGTTGCTTGTAATGAACAAGTTGCCTTGTTGATGTCTGATAATTTGGTATAGATTTTTTGAAATGCTTTTGTTTCCATTATGCAACCATCTTTTCTTTAACAATAGTACTTACTTCTTCTTCATATTTTTTAAAATCGGATGATTGATACTCCGAGTAGTTCATCTGCTTAAAGGCGTTGATAATTCTTTTAAAATAGGGATTAATATGCTCAAAATTATCAAACTCAAAATTTGTATTTACAACATCAATTACTTTATTAATTAAATATTTTTGCCTTTCAATAGAAGTTGAAGCATCCACTTTATCGAAAGCATCTTGCTGTAAAATAACAAAATCGATCAATTCTGACTTCCAAAATGTTTCATGGTAATTAATTGGTACGCCATCATCTCCTAATATGTTAATTTGTTCGTATGTTTCTTTACCCTTTAATAAATAATTTCGAAGGTAATTAATTTTTTCAATCCAGTCTTCACTTATATTTTTCTTTGCATATTCAACAAATTCAGGATATTCAAGATATTTAGAATAACTATCGATCGGATCAATAGCAGGGTATCTTTTTTTATCTGCCCTGTCCTGTGATAAAGCATAGAAACAGCGGGCAACTTTTTTTGTTGATTCAGTAACAGGTTCTTTTAAATTTCCACCTGCAGGGGATACTGTCCCAATGAATGTGATCGAACCAACCTCTCCGTTATTAAGATAAGTATAGCCAGCTCTTGAATAGTAATTTGAAACAATTGAAGGAAGGTCCATAGGGAATGCATCCGGACCGGGAAGTTCCTCCATCCTGTTCGACATTTCTCTTAAGGCTTGTGCCCATCGAGATGTTGAGTCAGCTAATAATAAAATTTTAAGACCCATAGCCCGGTAATATTCACAAATGGTCATTGCCGTATAAACCGAAGCTTCACGGGCTGCAACAGGCATACTAGAAGTGTTGGCGATAATTACTGTTCTTTCTATTAATTTTCTTCCAGTTCTGGGGTCATCAATTTCAGGGAATTCTTTAAAAATCTCAACTACTTCATTTGCTCTTTCACCACAAGCAGCAACCACAACAATATCAGCTTCTGCTTGTTTTGACAACGCGTGTTGAAGTACGGTTTTGCCTGTACCAAATGCACCCGGAATAAAGCCAGTTCCTCCTTCCATAATTGGGCTTAATGAATCAACAACTCTTACACCAGTCTCGAGTAATTTATATGGCCTTGGTTTACTTTTAAAAGCTTTAACCGCATTTTTAACCGGCCATTTTTGTACCATAGTAACTTTTACTTCTTCATTATTTTTATCAAGCAGAATTGCAATGGTATCATTTATTTTATAATTGCCTGCTTTAACAATAGATTTAACAGTGTATTCGCCTTTTAATTTAAAAGGAACCATTATTTTATGTTGAATAAAATTTTCGACTACTTCTCCAAGCCAATCTCCTGCAATTACTTTGTCATTTTCAGATGCTATTGGTTTAAAATCCCACAAACTATCAGCGTCTAAAGGATAAGTATATTCCCCACGTTTCAAAAATACGCCTTCCATTTTATCCAAATCATTTTGTAATCCATCGTATTGTTTGGTCAATAGTCCGGGTCCTAATGATATTTCCAGCATAGCACCGGTAAATTCTACTTCAGCACCTTGTGACAGGCCTCTTGTACTTTCGAAAACCTGAACAGATGCAATTTTCCCATCTACTTTAATTACTTCTGCCATTAATCTTACATTTCCTAAAAGAATGTAACAGATTTCATTTTGCATTACAATCCCTTCAGTTTCAACCAAGACAAGGTTAGATATAATTCCGGTAACCTTTCCTTTTGTAATTTTTTCATTTTTTGTCATATACTAATTGGATTTTGTAATTCGTTAATAATTTTATCAAAACGGGCTATACCTTTTTCATCATCCATTTCTTCCCAGCGTTTTAATATTTTTAATTTTATAATATAGCTTAAAATAACTTCAATCGTAAAATAATCAAACAAAGTAATTTCATCCAGGTAATCCCATTTAAATTTATCGATTTGCTTTTCCCTTTCAAGAAGGTCTTTTTGATGGGCTATTTGGATAAAAATTTTATAATTAGGAATCCTGTGATTTAAATCGAAATTTTTCGTTCTATAAAATAGTATTTCATCAATTATTGATTGATTACCAATCATTTCATTTGAAGGATTTGATTCCAGTTTTTCTGATAATATGGCTGCTATAAGATTTTTTAGGTTTAAATTAAAAGTAAACCAGGTTTGTAAAAATTGATTTTCTGAATTCAATACATAAGAATAATAGATATTGAATAATTTTTTTTCGAGTGAGGCGAAATTTTCTGATTTTACTGATTTATTATAATACTCGATGAACTCAATAATGTTTTCCGGGAGTGTTTTTGGAGAATTAATTTCTTCTTTTAATTCTTTCAGGCTGTAATTTCCATCAGGAAGAAAAGGTTTTTCGTTTGCTGCAAGAAGGTTTAGGAGATTATAATTATCAGTTTCTTGTCTTAAATAGCATACCGTTTTATAATCATCAGGATGCAAATAATATTTTAGTTCCTTATAAAAAAAATCAAGGCTAAAAGGCTGACTTTTTTTTTCAAAATACAACTCAGGGAGACTGGAAATTAAGTAATGATATTCGCGCATCCTTTACATGTTTTAAAAAAGTATTTCACGAACTTTTGGTTTTAAATGCAGTTTAAAGAAATTAATAAAATCATCTTTTGTAAATGAGATTTTAAAATTTCCATCTTTAGGTTCTATGATAAATCCTTCCTTAAAACCTTTATCAAATTTAATTTCAATTTTATTTTTTAATTCCTTTAATAATGAATTGGTAAAGTTTTTTGAAAATTCAGCTTCTTTATCTTTAGGTAAAATAACCGAAAGATCAACCATTTTTGCATTTGAATCCCAATTACTGACTAAACTTACAATGATTGATTTTAGAAATGCGGCATCGTTTAAAGCTTCGTTAAGTGATTTATCCAGTGTTTTTGCAACAATTATTTCAGTAAGCTGTTGCTTAACAGTTTCTATTACCTGATCTGAAGCAATTTTTAGTTCTGTTTTTACTTCGACGTTCAGATTTTCACGATTTTTTTCAGCGTCAGATTTAATCTTTTCAGCATCTTTTTTAGCACTGGCAACTATTTCATCAGCTTTTTTCTGAGCATCTGCAATAATTTTGTCAGCTTGCTCTTTAGCTTTTCCAATACCTTCGTTGTATATCTTTTCGGTTAATTTATCAATTTTTGATGACATACTTTTAGTTTTAAAATATGATGAACTGGTATATTTTTAATAATTATAGGGCTTCGAATAAATTTATTATAAAAATTTTCTTTTTACAAATTTCTGCTTTTAATAATCTTGATTATTATAAAATATTTTAGGAAAATTTTAAAAAGTTTTCAAATATAGGGTTTTTTTAATTTTTTGAATTAGTGTTTTCAACATTTCATTACAAATATTTTATCCTCTTAATGCTTCGGCCCCGCTAACAATTTCTATTATTTCTCTTGTAATACTTGCCTGTCTTGCTTTGTTATATGATAAATTTAATTCTTTTATAATTTCAGTC
>CAZBZX010000234.1:0-7037 GCA_964496465.1 uncultured Bacteroidales bacterium | reverse complement strand
AAAAAAATTAAAAATTTAATCGCCACAATACTGCCGGAACTATTCCTAATTGCGATACTTTTTCAATTTTAGCAGTCTCTATATCAAATTCCTGAATGAACGGATTAATATGGTTTGTCACATTTCTCACATCAATTGATATAGTATGTGTAACCTTAGGACGATTAATTATATAACTTACCCTTACGTCTACCCTATAATAATTTTCATTTTTTTCTTCAAATGTTTTCGAATCGTCATAGACCGTAGATGCCTCAATTATTGACTCATCGATTAAAACTGGTGTTGACCGTAATCCGCCTGCCCAAACTCCTTTTACATCAAAAGCCAATGAATGTTGATTTTTTAATTCAAATTCATATCCACCTAATATATTAAATACATAATTACCGTTGAATAAAGTGTTACGTTCTTTTCCATTTAAATCGGTATATTTTGAATTAAATATGGAAGAGGTAAACATGTAATAAAAATTATTTGACAGGAATTTTTCAATGGTCAATTCAAAACCGTAATTATATCCAGTTCCTTTATTCACTAAGCTATCCAAGTCATTGGTATTAATATAATAACTTCCGCTTCCATAATTAAGTAATGAAATATATGACTTAGTTTTATTTACCGGAACATTGTAAATGCTTTGGTAATAAGCTTCCGACTTAATTCTTAAATTGTGATTGATTAAATAATTATATCCCAATATAAAATGATGGCTTTTAGTAAAATCTAAATCGAGATTTGTATACTCATATGTTTTATTTAACGTGTCAACTAAAGTTTTGATATAATAAATACTTCTCGGTGGTAATTGACTATGTAATCCATAACCAAAGCTAACCGATTGCTTTTTATTTAATTTCCATTCCATATTGAATCTTGGTTCAATAACCCATTTATTATCAAGGGAAGATTGTTGATAATGTATGCCTCCAACCATCGTAATATTTTCATTCAAGTTATGCTTCCAGCTTGAATATCCCTGTAATAATTTTAAATTTCCATTTTCATCATATCTATTTATACATGTGCTATCCTTCTCATTATAGACATTATCTTTGTATCCATAGAATATCCAATCGGCAATAATTCCTATATTGAAATAATTTCTAGAATTGAATTTCTTTTTAAAATCTGATTTTATTGTATAGGTTGTTTCCCAGAAATCATCACTATAATCATAAGATAATTCATCCCATCTATAACCATTACTTTCTGCACCATTTCCAGCATACGAAGCAGCCAGACTGGTTTTAATCCTTGTGTTTTCATTAAAAAAATATGTATGAGAAAAACCAGATGCTCCCATAATTGATGAAAAGTATGTATAATCTTTTCGGGCTATTATTGTATCAGGATTTCCATAAGCTCCTATAGCAACAATTGGATGTGGCTTTATAGTATCCTTATCGTCGAATTCAATATAATTATAACCACCAATACCAAAAACTGTAAAACGACCATATTTTGTGCCTGGCAAATCAAATTTAAAGTTTACATCCTGATAATATGGTATGGCTCCAATTCCCATATCAATGCCCATTTTATCGAAAACACTTAATGTTGAATACCTGTAATTGAATAAAAAAGTTGGATTTTTTCCGGGACGATTAGTTTTAATAATAGGACCTTCAGCACCAAATTCAAAACCATTCATTCCAACCTGAGTTACATATTCTCGCTTTTCATTATTTCCTGATCGGATATTTAGATCAAATACACCTGAAAGAGCATTTCCATATTCAGAAGGAAAGGCCCCGGAGTAAAAATCGGAGTTACATAAAACGTTATTGTTTAACATGCTAATTGGTCCACCAGTTTGACCTAATCCTCCAAAATGGTTTGGATTGGGAATATTAATTCCGTCCATTCGCCAAAGCAAACCTGCTGGCGAATTTCCCCGAATAATAATATCATTTACTTGATCAACTGCTGACATTACTCCTGCAAAATTTGATGCCATACGAGCTGGATCTTGCCAGCTTCCTGCATATTTTTCAGTTTCTTCTACTGTAAAAGACCTGGCGCTTATCAAAGCCAGCTCATTTATCGGATTATCTTTTCTTCCATTTGCCTTAATCACAATTTCCTCACCCTGAATGATATTTTCTTCCATACTTACATTTATTATTAACTCTTTTCCGGAAGTTAAAATTACATTGCTTATTAATCGCGGTTTATACCCTACATAGCTAGCCTGGATACTTTGCCTTCCAACAGGAATATTCTCCAGTTTAAAGTTGCCGTCTAAATCGGTTATACGGTTCCTATTACAGGATTTGATCCAACGAGGATTACTGTTGCTCCGATAAGAGGATAATCAGTATTTTGATCAATAATTTTTCCTTTAATTGTTTGGTAATAACTTTCTGAACAATAAATTGAAACTGTGATAACATTTACAATAACTAATACTAAAAACTTTTTTAACATCGTTTAATGAATTTATTGCATTTATAGACAGACTTAAAAGTTTAGAGTTGCATGATTTATTTGACATAAAAGAAATTTATTTATAAATTGCTGAAAGTTAGATTTTTATTAACCTATAAATTATGAATAAGAAAATTAGTTTAATTATTATTTTATTTTTCATTTTACTTGGTTGCGGTGAGAAATATGTGATTACTACCCAAATCTTTCCAGATGGAACCTGTATTAGGGAATTAACTGTAACTTCAGATAAAGATAATTTTGATTCAAGCCGTTTCCCTATAACTATAAATTCCTCTTGGATAATAACCAGAAAAGTAGATAGTTTGGATTCTATACCTCATTATATTTACATCGCTAAAAAAAAATATGATAATGTAAATTTGATAAATAATGAATTTATAGGAAATAATAATTATTCTGTTGTAAATAGAAAAATTGTATTCAAAAAATATTTCAGGTGGTTTTATTCCCTTTATAAATATGAAGAGAAGTATGAAAAGCTTTTTCATCAGTATCCAATGGATAGCTTTTTAGTTGAGGATGAATTGCAAATTTTACATTCCAATAAACCTGATACACTTAATTATTTTAAAGAAATGGATAGTGTTTTGATGAAAAAGAATTATGAATTAATTGAAGAAAAATACTGGCATTGGGTAAATAGTAGCTTGTTCGAAGAGTATTTTGTTGCATTTGTAAGCTTTATTAATAAAGGTAATGATTCAATATATACCAAGGATTTACTTGAAAATAAAGATTCGATATTTAACAAGTGGTCTGAAAAAGAATATAAAATAGATACTATAATTATTTTAGCTGATAGCATTATTGGTGCAAGTGGCGCTTTTAATAAGTATTATTATAATAAAGATTCGATCATTATTGAAATTGAAAAAAAGATTAAATTTTATCAAAGTGTGGTTTTAGATGATAATATTGAAAATAAAATTATAATGCCCGGAAAGATTATAAAAACAAATGCAGATATTACACAGGGAGATACGGCAACATTCAATATACACTGGGAAAAATATTTTTCATCTGATTATACAATGGAAGTTATATCTAAAAGAAATAACAGTTGGGCAAGTTATTTTTCTATAATAATTCTAGCTTTATTTATCATTATATTCAATAGAAAGAAGAAAGAAAAATAATTTTGAAATAAAGTATATTTGATTTTCAGGTTTAATAAACAAATAATTTATACATAATTATTTTTCTATTTATTGATTAAGATATTATTAAAGCTAAAGGGGATCAATAATAGTTAGATATTTTTTTGAAAATTTTGATAATTTATAACTAATGAAAGAGATTGAAAATATAAAATTGAATTATTTGAGTTTAGATGATTATGATGAACTTAAAGAGGCAATGATTGAAGCATATTCGAATATGCCAAACGCATATTGGAAAAAACATCATATTGATTCATTAATTAAAAAATTTCCAGAAGGTCAGGTTGTAATTATGATAAATAACGAACTAGCTGGTTGTGCATTATCAATAATAGTTGATTATAATAAATATGATCAGCAGCATACATATAAAGAAATTACAGGAGATTTTAAATTTGACACACATACATCTGATGGTGATATTCTTTATGGTATTGATATTTTTGTACGGCCTAAATATAGGGGCTTACGACTTGGAAGAAGATTATATGATTACAGAAAAGAATTGTGTGAACGATTGAATTTAAAAGGCATTGCTTTTGGAGGACGAATACCTAACTACCATAAATTTTCAAAAGAACTGTCACCAAAAGAATATATAAACAAAGTTAGAAATAAAGAAATACATGATCCCGTTTTGGATTTTCAGATGTCGAATGACTTTCACCCTTCAAAAATTATAAAAGGATATCTGGAGGGGGATAATGAATCGAATGAATTTGCTGTTTTGCTGGAATGGGATAATATTTATTACGAAAAACCTGTAAAAAAAGCAGCTATTATAAAAAAAATAGTTAGGTTGGGACTTATTCAATGGCAAATGCGTCCATATAAACATTTAGATGAATTAATGCAGCAGGCTGAATATTTTGTTGATGCTGTTTCTGGCTATAGATCTGATTTTGCTTTATTTCCGGAATTTTTTAATGCTCCCTTAATGGCTGAAAATAATCACCTATCAGAAGCTGAAGCAATTCGGGAATTAGCTAAACATACTTCATTTTTAGTAAAAAGATTTTCTGAGTTAGCTATTTCATATAATATTAATATAATACCTGGAAGTATGCCGGAAATAATAGATAACCAATTATATAATGTGGGTTATTTGTGCAAAAGAAATGGAACGGTAGAACGTTTCGAGAAACTTCACGTTACACCTGATGAAGCAAAGATTTGGGGATTGAAGGGTGGATCCCGGATAAAAGCTTTTGATACTGATTGTGGAAAAATAGGTGTATTAATTTGTTATGATATTGAATTTCCTGAATTGAGTAGATTGCTTGCTGATGATGGGATGGATATTTTATTTGTGCCTTTTCTTACCGATACGCAAAATGGATATTCGCGTGTTAGAAATTGTGCGCAAGCTCGTGCTATTGAAAATGAGTGCTATGTAGCGATAGCAGGGAGTGTTGGAAATTTGCCAAAAGTACATAATATGGATATTCAGTATGCTCAGTCTATGGTATTTACTCCATGCGATTTTTCGTTTCCTGTAAATGGAATAAAAGCCGAAGCAACTCCAAATACCGAAATGATTTTAATTGCAGATGTTGATATAGATTTACTTAGAGAGCTTAATCAATTTGGTAGTGTTAGGAATCTGAAAGATAGACGTAAAGACATATATGATATAAAGAGAAAATGATTATTTTTATTGTAAATGGACTTAAATAAACTTTCAATAGAAGAGTTGGGACAACTTTTTCCAATTATACTTGAGAATTCAAAACCTGACTGGATTTTTTTATTCGAAAGAGAAAAACAATTGATTAAAGATAAACTTAGAAGAAATAGAATTATTAGAATTGAACATATTGGAAGTACAGCAATTCCAAATTTAATTAGCAAACCAACTATTGACATATTAATCGAAATAAAAGAAAAAACAAAAAAACGTTCTATTATTAATATATTTGAGAAATTAGGTTATCACTATATACCAAAACCAGAAAATCCTGCACCACATATGATGTTTGTAAAAGGGTATACGGAAAAAGGTTTTGAAGGACAGGCATATCATGTTCACATTAGGTATTATGGCGATTGGGATGAGTTGTATTTCAGGGATTATTTAATAAAACATCCGAAAATTGCAATAGAATATGGCAATTTGAAAAAAGAGTTAGCTAAAAAATACAGGAATAATAGAGAAGCATATACAGATGCAAAAACTGATTTTGTGAAAAGGATTTCAGATAAGGCTAGAAAAGAAATTAGTTAAGAATAAAGTTGCAGATTCTATAAATTCTATAATATGTACAAAGTAAATATAAATGAAAAGTTAAAAAATATTCATGAATATTGGAAGCCGATAATTGTTGGGGAACTAAATAATCAACAAGTTAGACTAGTAAAGATAAAAGGTGAGTTTGTTATGCATAAACATGATAAGGAGGATGAATTATTTCTAGTGATTAAGGGAAATTTGAAAATGGATTATGGGGATGAAGTAATCGATGTGAAAGAAGGTGAATTTATTATAGTACCTAAGGGAAAAAAACATCGGCCAATAGCTGATGACGAAGCACATTTACTTCTTTTCGAACCAGAAACTGTTTTAAATACAGGTAATATCAGAAATGAATTAACGCTGGAGAATCCTGAAAAATTTTGAAAATGGATAATGATTATATAAAAAGCAGATTAGCTCCTTGCGGATTACATTGTGGAAAATGTTTTGCGTTTATTGATGGAGATATAAAAAACTATAGCAATAAATTGAAAGATTTGTTAGGAGATTTTGGAATTTATGCAGAAAGATTTACTGTATTACTTAATGAACCTGTTTTTGGAAAATATAGAGAATTTTATGAATTTTTAGATTATTTATCAACTCTTAATTGTAATGGATGCAGAAAGGAAAAATGCAAACTTTTTAAAGATTGCAAAGTAAGAGATTGCTATGAGCAGAAAGGAGTGGATTTTTGTTATCAATGTCATGAATTTCCATGTAATAATACAGGATTTGATCAACATCTGAACAAACGCTCAGTAGAAATTAATAAAGAAATTAAAAAGATTAGTATAGAAAAATATTACGAAAAAGTAAAAGATATTCCACGTTATTAATACGAAATTAATTTAAAGCATAATTATTTTTGACATTTAAAAATTGAGGATTATTTTGAATAGGCTAAAAAATTTTTAACAAAAGTAATTTTCCAAAATCGCTCTGAAATCTTGAAAAAGATATTAATTTTGTAAAAAAAAAATTTAGAAAATAAAATATGGACGAAGGCCCTTATCATAGTAAGATAAAGTATTAACCTATCTGTAAGGGCAGTGTTTCCTTACGGATAATAAGTAAGGAGACATTATCATGATTAAAATCTTTAAAACATTTGGCGGATATATTGAAATCCCCAAAATTGAAAAAGGATGTTGGATTAACATAGCCCAACCTACAAAAGAAGAACTCCA
>CAZBZX010000233.1:0-7066 GCA_964496465.1 uncultured Bacteroidales bacterium | reverse complement strand
GGATTGTTGATAAAGACAAAAAAAGTCGGAAGAAAATCTTCCGACCATACGTGGAAGCTACCCTTCCCTTTTTTTATGCTTTATTGTATTATTCTATTCAGTGGTGCCGTTTATAGCGTCAATTTTTGCTTTCATCTCATCATGCTTCTCTGTCATCTTTAATCGATAATATAAAATCTTCAAATTATCCATGGTGCTCATATCATTCGGATTAAGTTCATGACATTTTTCGAAAAGTGGCACAGCCTGATTAAATACAACGTCAGCTTCTGTTTTAAGTTTTGCATATTTCTTATCATCTAGTGTCATATTAGCTTCTTCAGCAATTTTAACCGCCTTATTAAAGTATAATACCCCAAGATTATAATAAGAATCAAAAAATTCAGGATTTAATTCTATAGCTTTATTATATGAAGCAATTGATTTATCAAAATCTCCCATTTTATCATATAATGTACCTTCAGCATGGTAAAATGATGAATTTGTTGGATCTTTTTCTTTTGCAACAGCTAAATAATCAAGGGCATTTTGGGAATTTCCAGCTGTTAAATAAAAGTTGATTAATTCAATTAATACATTTTGATCTTCAGGATACCGCTCAAAACCTTCCTGCAACGTTTTTTCCGCCATTACAGAATCTTTTTTGGCTAAATATGAATTTTTAATTAATACATAAGTATTTCCTCCATTATAACCATATTCAGTTACTTTTTTAAAGTATTCAATTGCCCTGTCATTGTCCCCTCCTCTCATAGCTGCAATTGCTATATTATACATTGTGCTCGTATCAATAGTAATGTTCATTAATGTTGAATATTGCCTTATATCTATAGCATACTCCCACAATTTTCCGGCATCTGTATAATTTTCTGCATTAAAAAGATCAATTCCCTGGGTAAATAGCTTGTTGTAGAAATCATACAAATTTAAATCTACTACCTGATTTGAAAGTTTATTAAGGGAGTCTAATTCAAATGATTTTTTGTAATTTTTATAGGCTTCTTCTAATAAATTTCCGTATTGTCCTTTTAAATCTTCTTTGTCGGATTTAAACAATTCATGATAAAATACACCATATGCATAATACGTTTTTGGCCAGTCTTTTGTTTTTTCATGAACAGCGGCCTCATCAAGTTTTTCTTTAGCAGTTTCGAAGCTTTGATTGGTAATCAAGCTCAAAGCAGCAGAAACCTTACTTTTTTGTGCTATTGCAACCGATAAGGAAAGAATTAATGTGATTGATACTAATGTAATGTGTTTCATATTGTTTTTTTTAAATATATTATTTATCAATAAAATCGCAGCAAAATTATAATTTTTACCTTAAAGTATGTCAAAATTTATGCCTTTTTTTTAATGAGACTCAATTTTCATGAGTAAAGCGAGATGGAAATTGTAAGTCGAATTCCTGTCCGCCGTAACTTTAGTGAAGGTGGAATCCTCGATAGCAAAGCTCATCGGGATCTGAAATAAAATCATGCATTCTCCCGAATTTATAATCCTATTTATATTCTTTTTATTAATTTTTTTAGGTAATGTTCCTAAAATTGTTTCTCGCAAAATTTGCAAAGATTGATAACGCAAAAATCGCAAAGAATTACTTTGCGTAATTTGTTTAAATTTTAGCGGTCTATGCGTGATATACTATAAAAATTCATTAATAAATAAGAGAGTCGCTTTACTCCTGAATTTCATTAAATCAATATGAAATTTTGATCTTAATAAGAATAATAATCTATATATTTTTATTCAACTTTTTAAATTATTCCTCATCTTCCTCCGATTGAAATTCTTTGCTTCCACTGGTAACACTGGTTACTGAAGCAATCTCATCACCTTCTCTAATATTTATTAGCCTCACTCCTTGTGTTGCTCTTCCTAATACCCTTAGATCAGCTACAGCAAGCCTTATAGTGGTTCCTGATTTGGTAATTATCATCAGGTCTGCATCATCAGTCACAGCTTTTATGGCGATTAATTTTCCTGTTTTTTCTGTAACATTAATTGTTTTTACTCCTTTACCTCCGCGGTTGGTAATTCTGTATGATTCTACGTCCGATTTTTTACCGTACCCTTTTTCTGATACTACTAATATATTGCTGTTAAGGTTGCTTAAACATATCATGCCAATCACTTCGTTATCTTTTTCTCCTCCTAATGTAACTCCTTTTACTCCACTTGCTGTACGGCCCATCGGACGGACTTTAGCTTCATTGAATCGGATACATTTTCCTGATCGCAGCCCAAGAATAATTTCATTATTACCATCTGTAAGTTTAGCTTGTATAAGATCATCACCTTCTTTTATGTTAATAGCAATAATTCCATTTTGTCTAGGTCTGGAATAAGCTTCAAGATTAGTTTTCTTTATTATTCCCTTTTTCGTAGCTAAAACGATGTAATTATTTTTAATATATTCTTCGTCATTCAAATCCTTCACATTGATAAATGCCCTGATTTGTTCATCGGGACTTATATTCAATAAATTCTGAATAGCTCTCCCCTTTGTACCTTTAGTTCCTTCAGGGATGCTATAAACCTTGAGCCAGAAGCACTTACCACTGCTTGTGAAAAATAACATGGTGTTATGCATGGTGGCGGAAAACATATATTCCAGGAAGTCTTCATCACGGGTTGAAGTACCCCTAACTCCTATCCCACCTCGGTTTTGTGTTCTGAACTCGGCCAGTGAAGTACGTTTCATATATCCTAAATGAGAAATAGTAACCACCATAGGATCATCGGCGTAGAAGTCTTCCGGATTAAATTCACCTTCATCGGGAATAATATCGGTCCTTCTCTCATCGCCATATTTATCTTTAACTTCAATTAACTCATCTTTAATGATTTGCATTCTTAACTCTTCATTAGCAAGGATATTTTTATAATGCTCAATCATTTTCATGATCTCATTATATTCCTCACGGATTTTTTCACGTTCCAGTCCGGTTAAGCGCTGCAAACGCATATCCAGGATCGCTTTGGCTTGTAATTCACTAAGATTAAAACTACTCATCAACCCGTCTTTTGCATCATCAGGAGTCTTCGAGTTTCTGATTAATTGAATTACTTCATCTAAATGATCCAGAGCAATTAATAACCCTTCAAGAATATGAGCTCGCTTTTCAGCCTGGTCTAATTCGTATTGTGTTCGCCTAACAACTACATTATGTCTGTGTTTTACAAACTGAGTTATAAGTTGTTTAACATTAAGAGTTTTAGGCCTTCCATCTACTAAAGCAATGTTATTAACACTAAAGGTTGACTGTAATTGACTGTATTTATATAGTTTATTAAGAATAATATTAGCAATGGTATCTTTTTTCAATATGATAACAATTCGCATTCCATTCCTGTCCGACTCATCGTTGATGTAAGAAATGCCATCCAGTTTTTTATCATTAATTAATTCGGCAATTTTACGTATCATTTCAGCCTTGTTTACAAGGTAGGGAATTTCGGTAATAATGATCTTTTCCCGTCCTGAAGATGTTGTTTCAACTTCTGATTTTGCCCTTACAACAATTCTTCCCCTGCCGGTATGACAAGCATCTTTACAACCTAAAAATCCATATATTGTACCGCCTGTTGGAAAATCAGGTCCTTTTATATATTGCATTAATCCATCAATTTCGATTTGCGGATCATCAATATATGCAATGGTTGCATCAACAACCTCCCTTAAATTATGAGGTGGCATATTTGTGGCCATACCAACAGCAATACCAGATGCTCCATTAACAAGCAAATTTGGTATCCTGGTGGGTAATACAGTGGGTTCTTCTAAACTATCATCAAAATTAAGCTGAAAATCAACCGTATTTTTGTCAATATCGGATAAAGCTTCTTCTGCAATTTTTTTTAACCTGGCCTCGGTATAACGCATAGCCGCTGGACTGTCACCATCAACAGACCCAAAGTTGCCTTGTCCGTCAACCAGGGGATATCTCATTGACCAGTGCTGAGCCATCCTAACCATTGCCTCATAAACTGATGAATCGCCATGCGGATGATATTTACCCAGGACCTCTCCTACAATTCTTGCAGATTTTTTATAAGCTCTGTTTGATAATAAACCTAAATCAGACATCCCATACAAAACCCTTCTATGTACTGGTTTCAATCCATCTCTTACATCTGGCAGCGCTCTTGATACAATGACCGACATCGAGTAATCGATGTAGGCTGATTTCATTTCCTCTTCTATGTTTACTTTAATAATCTTTTGTTCTTCAGACATATAAAATTCAGTTACGTTTCTTCGTTAATAAAAATATTCTTAATTTTATTGTTGTAAAAAGTTCAACTAAATTAATACTTAATTGTTAATTAGAAAGACGATAAAATTTTAAATTATCAACATAAAATGTTTATAAATGATTGATATTTTTTAACTATTTTTACAGCATAGAGCTATTTTTAATTTTATTAAAATATTACATTGAATGGACGCAAAATTTTCTCAACGAATTAAGGATGTTTTAGCTTATAGTAAAGAAGAGGCTGTAAGATTGGGAAATTCTTTTATAGGTACTGAACATTTATTTTTAGGTATATTGCGAGAAGGTGAAGGTATTGCAATTGATATAATTATTTCTTTAGGATTAAGTTTACCTAAAGTGAAGAGCGAAATTGAAGATATGATTAAAGCGGAGAAACCTCTCTCTATTGAAGATTCGGAAAATGTACCTTTATATAAATCTGCTGAAAAAGCATTAAAGATTGTATATCTTGAAGCACGAACTTTTAAAAGCGAAACAATAAATACAGGTCATTTATTACTTTCTATTTTAAAGGATGACAACAGTTTAGTAACAAAAATATTTAAAGATTATAGCATTGATTATTATACCATAAAAACTGAAATGGAAAAGAAAATACCCAAAGCAAAATCTGATTTTCCGGATGAAGATAACTCCAAAGGTTCTTATGAAGGATCACAAGGTAGTGGAAGCGGAAGCTCTTCATCAAAATCCAGTTCTGAAACACCTGTATTGGATAATTTTGGAATTGATTTAACAAAAGCTGCTGAAGAAAATAGACTTGATCCGATAATAGGACGTGAAAGAGAAATAGAAAGACTAGCCCAAATATTAAGCCGCAGAAAGAAAAATAATCCAATTCTTATCGGTGAGCCGGGAGTTGGAAAATCTGCTATTGCTGAAGGATTGGCTTCCAGGATTATTCAACGAAAAGTTTCACGGGTTTTGTTTGATAAACGAGTGGTTACCCTTGATTTGGCTTCTATAGTTGCAGGAACAAAGTATCGTGGACAATTTGAAGAAAGAATGAAGGCCATATTAAATGAACTATCAAAAACAAATAATATTATTCTGTTTATTGATGAAATACATACTATTGTTGGTGCTGGCGGTGCTACTGGTTCTCTGGATGCGGCTAATATGCTGAAACCAGCTCTTGCACGAGGCGAAATTCAATGTATTGGTGCTACTACCCTGGATGAATACAGACAACATATTGAAAAAGACGGGGCGCTTGAAAGAAGATTCCAGAAAGTAATGATTGAGCCAACTAATATGGATGAAACCATTACAATTTTAAATAATATTAAAGAGCGATATGAAGATCATCACAATGTGAATTATACTGACGAAGCTATTATTGCATGTGTAAAACTTACATCCAGGTATATAAGCGATAGGCATTTACCTGACAAAGCTATTGACGCACTTGATGAAGCTGGTTCAAGGGTGCATATTTCCAATATTAATGTTCCTGATAAAATAGTAAAACTCGAGGAGCAAATAGAAATTACCCGAAAAGATAAAATTAAGGCGGTTAAAAATCAAAATTTCGAATCGGCAGCCAGTTTTAGAGATAAGGAAAAGGAATTACTTGAACTTTTAGAAGAAGAAAAAAGAAGATGGGAAAAGGAATTATCTCAAAACAGGGAAACTGTTGATGAAGAAAAAGTAGCTGAAGTAGTAGCTATGATGACAGGTGTTCCGGTCCAACGAATTGCCCAGGCTGAAGGTAGCCGCTTACTTAAAATGGGTGATGAATTAAAAGATCGGGTAATTGGGCAGGAAGATGCTATTTCAAAAGTAGTTAAATCAATTCAACGTAACCGTGCAGGACTTAAAGATCCAAATAAACCAATCGGCACGTTTATTTTTTTAGGGCCTACAGGTGTTGGAAAAACTCAACTTGCTAAAGTACTGGCTCATTACTTATTTGATTCATATGATGCTCTTATTCGAATTGATATGAGTGAATATATGGAGAAATTTTCAGTTTCAAGGTTAGTAGGTGCTCCTCCCGGATATGTTGGTTATGAAGAAGGTGGCCAATTAACTGAAAAAGTAAGGCGTAAACCCTATTCCGTTGTTTTATTAGACGAAATAGAAAAAGCTCATCCTGATGTATATAATATATTGTTGCAAGTACTGGATGAAGGCCAGCTAACCGATAGCTTAGGCAGAAGAGTGGATTTCAGGAATTCGATTCTTATAATGACATCAAATATTGGTACACGACAATTAAAAGATTTTGGTCAGGGTGTAGGATTTTCAACCCAGGCAAAACAATCCACATTGAATGATCATGCCAAGAGTGTGATTCAAAAAGCCCTGCAAAAAGCATTCGCCCCTGAATTTTTAAACAGGATTGATGATGTTGTTTTGTTTAACACCTTAAGCAGGGATGATATTCATAAAATTATTGATATTGAATTAAAAGGATTATATGACAGGGTATACAATATGGGTTATCACATTGCAATTACTTCTGAAGCAAAAGATTATATTACTGATAAGGGGTATGATATTCAATTTGGTGCAAGACCACTGAAACGGGCAATTCAAAAATATCTTGAGGACCCGTTAGCTGAAGAAATTATAAGAGCTTCTATTCAGCAGGGCGATACTCTTATGGTAGGATTTAATAAAAAGGAAGAGTTGATTACAATTGGCTTTGAGAAAGGTAAAATTGAACTAGCTGAACCAAAAGCTGAATTGCCTGAAAAAGTTGAAGATAAGGAGAAGGAAAAAGAAAATCAAAAAGAGGAAGAAGATAAAAAAGAATAAAAAGAAAATGTCTAAAAAGG
>CAZBZX010000232.1:0-7100 GCA_964496465.1 uncultured Bacteroidales bacterium | reverse complement strand
TTTTATATAAAACCCAGCTAAATAATGCTCAAAGAATAATTGTTGAAAATTACCTGTCAGCTAAATATGATATTGCTATTGCTGATGATAAATATGTTTTTGAAAGCACTCATTATTATGATGTGGCAGGTATTGGCCAAATTGATGCAAATACTAGACATACTGCTGCAAAATCATCAGGTATTCTAAAAATTAGTAATGCCGATAATTTAGACGATACTGAATACTTATTGTTTGGGCATGAAAATGGATCAATTGCATCCTGGACATCTACTGAAGTTCCTGATGCTGATACAAATATTCAAAGAATTGCCAGGGAATGGCGTTTTGATGAAACTGCTGATGTTGGAAATATAACCATAACAATTGACACAACCACTTTACCTTCATTGCCTGCAGGATTTAACACCTGGGTAATATGGGTTGATGATGATGGTGATTTCTCAAGTGGTGCAACACAATATCCATTAACATTAAGCGATACCGTTTATACTTATTCAAATTTAAATATTGCTGATAGTGCATTCATTAGTATAGGAATAGTCCGCCCTGTAATTCAATTTACAAGTAATATTGATGATGATTTTGAGCCTATAACGCCAAAAAACATTGAAGTAAGCTTAAATTATATTTTAGTTGATGATGTAACTGTTGATTATTCTGTAACTGGAGGAACAGCAACAGGAAGTGGTACTGATTATACACTTGCAGATGCTACTGCAACTATAACTGCAGGAAATACAACAACAAACATTAATTTATCAATTGTAAATGACACTGATGTTGAAACAGATGAAACAATTAAAATTGATTTATCAAATCCTTCAACCGGTATTACATTAGGTACTGTTGATACATTTACTTATACCATTCATGATGATGATAATCCGCGAAACATTCAATTCTCATCAACTAGCGCAAGTGGTGGTGAAGATACCACGTTAGTTAAAATTGCATTTGAATTAGACTCACTAGATGGCTCGAACCATACATCCGCAGATTATACAATTACTGGTACAGCTACCGGTGGCGGAATAGATTTTACTTTAACAGCAGGACAAATTAAAATATTTGCAGGTGATACAACCGATACCTTAGAGCTTACAATTATTGATGATGCATTAGATGAAATTGGTGAAACAATTATTTTAACTCTTTCAAATCCTACTAATTGTAATTTAGGAACCAATACAGTATTTACATATACCATTAATGATAATGACAATGTGCCAACTGTTCAATATTCTCAGGCATCATCCAATGGTTCAGAAGGTGTAACCCCTGCCGTAATTTATGTTAATCTATCTTCTATTTCTTCACAAGCAATTTCAGTAAATTATTCGGTTACCGGAGGAAGTGCCTCAGGTGGAGGGACTGATTACACTTTATCAGGTGGCACTTTAAATTTTAATCCTGGTGAAGACTCGGCTGCAATAAGCATTACAATTATTAATGATACAGAAATCGAACTGGAAGAAACCATTACATTAGATTTATCAGGACCTTCAAATGCCACTTTAGGAACTCAAACAACCTTTACATTTACTATAAATGATAATGATAATGATGGATTTACTGGACCCGGTGGTGTTGGTGACGATAACAATAATGTATTATGGATACAAGCAAACGATTTAGGTCTATCACATAACGATTCGGTTGCTTTATGGCCAGATACTTCTGGAAATAATAATGATCTAATTGCAATTGCAGGCCAAAAACCAGAATTTAAAACCAGCGTTATTAATGGTTTGCCAGCTGTAAGATTTAATGGTTCTGCATCATTAATGACAGGTAATAGTATTTTATCAGGTAATGTTGGCCGTTCCATATTCATTACTACAAAAATGAATTCTGGAGGTGGTACCTATGACGGATTAATCATGTCATTAGATTATCCTAATGGTGGGGCAGGATCGGGTACAGCATTTTCAATTACTCCTGAAGTTGCCTTACGGGTAAATGGTAACAGGGTATTTAATGAAGGATTAGGTACTTCTAATTTCCGTTTGTTAACCATGCAACTTGCAGCTGGATCAAATGTTACTGCTACTGAAATATATCTTGATGGAACAGCAGGAACTGAAGCAAGTTCTAGTTCTGCTACAATTAATACTGGAAGTAATGGAATCTCACTTGGTTATTCAGACCATGTTACTGAATACTACAATGGCGATATTTCTGAAATAATTGTATATAATACATATTTAAACAGTGCACAACGAAACATTGTTGAAAATTACGTGGCAGCCAAATACGATATATCCATTTCCAATGATTTATATGACTATGAAGGAACACATGGAAATGATGTTGCTGGAATGGGTCAGGTCAACTCATCAAACAGGCATACTGCCGGACAATCAGCTTCGATGTTAAAAGTAAGTAATACCTCTGATTTAGGAGATGAAGAATATGTATTATTCGGACATGATGGTGGTGCAATAACCTGGACAACTTCAGAAGTTCCATCAGCTGATACTGCTATAAAAAGAATTGCCCGAGAATGGAGAATTGATGAAACAGGTGATGTAGGAACAATTACCATAAGTCTTGACACATCGTTATTACAAAGCAAACCTGCTGGATTTACCTATTATGCTTTAATGATTGATAACGATGGTAATTTTACCAGCGGGGCATCCATTTATACACTTGAATTAGAAAATGGATTATACAAAGCTGATAACATAAACATATCAGTAGGAACTTACATTAGTTTTGCATTAATAAAACCTGTAATCTTCTTTTCTGAAACAAGTTCTGAAATTGATGAAAATACAACCCCTGCAACAATTGAGGTTAATATTAATTATCCTTTACCTGTTAGCTCCAGTATTGGATATGCCGTATCAGGAGGAACAGCCACAGGCAGTGGAACAGATTACACTTTAAATAGCGGCACATTAATAATACCAGCCGATTCAACTTCGGCAAATATTAATGTTACAATTATTAATGATATAAGCCTTGAAACTGCAGAAACTGTTATCATTGACCTTTCAAGTCCATCCTCTAAAACTACCTTAGGAGCTGATTCAACTCATACACTTAGTATTAATGATGACGATAATCCCAGAAAAATTCAATTTAGCTCAACAACTTCTGGAGATGGCGAAGGAACTACCACAGTAAAAGTATATGTTGAAATAAATACCATTGATGGTTCGAATAATACAACTGCTGATTATACCGTTACAGGAACCGCAACAGGTAGTGGAACTGATTATACATTAGCAAATGGTACTGTAACTGTTTATGCTGGTTATCTTACAGATTCAATTACATTTACAGTTACTGACGATGCTATTGATGAAAATGATGAAACAATAATTTTAACATTATCAAATCCAACAAATAGTAATCTAAACACAAATACACAACATACCTATACCATCGCCGATAATGATGCTTCTCCAACTGTACAATATTCTGATTCTGTTTCAAGTAGGTCAGAAGGTGTAAGCCCGGGATTAATATATGTTAGCTTATCCGCCAATTCTTCTAAAACCATTACTGTTAATTATTCGGTTACCGGAGGAACTGCTACTGGCAGTGGAACAGACTATACTTTAGCAAATGGCTTGCTTACTTTTAATCCAGGGGAGGATACAGCCACTATAAGCATTACAATGATTGATGATTCTGAAATTGAAGTTGAAGAAACCATAACATTAGATATTTCTGGACCATCAAATGCAACTTTAGGAACTCAACAAACACATACTGTTACCATCAATGATAATGACAATAGTGGTTATACGGGCCCTGCCGGGGTGGGAGATAATACAAATAATGTTTTATGGATAAGAGCTCATGACCTTGGATTAACCAATGGTGCAACAGTTTCAACATGGATAGACACTTCAGGTAATGACAATGACTTTGGAGCAGGTGTTGGAGGTCCAGTATTTGCTACTAACGAACAAAATGGTTACCCTTCTGTAGTTTTTGATGGAACTGATGAATTGGAAGCTACAAGTGTTATATCAGGAAATGTTGGACGTACAATCTTCCTTGTTGGAAAAGTTGATGCAAATGAAGCTACCAGTGGTTTTATTGAATTAAATTCAGGACGAAGTGGTGGTTCAGGTAATAGTTATTTAATCCGAGGAGAGGTTGCAGTAAGGGTTAGTGGTAATCGTGTTTACAATGAAAACTTCGGAACAGCTGTATATAGGTTATTAACTGTAAGAAATGCAGCAGGTGATAATGTCACAGCTACCGAAGCGTACTTAGAAGGAACTGCATTAACCGAATTATCATCATCTGCAGCTACAATTAATACGAATGCTGATGGAACCGCTTTAGGTGGATTTGGACAAGGAAGTCCGGAATTAGAAGGTAGAATTTCAGAAATTATTATCTATAATACAGAATTAAATAACACGCAACGAATTTTAGTTGAAAATTATCTTGCAGCAAAATATAACTTAACACTTACAGCAAACGATCGTTACGGATATGAAGCTACACATGGCTACGATGTTGCAGGTATTGGACAAATTAGTGCATCCGATTTACATACAACTGCTCAATCTTCCGGTATATTAAAAATTAGTAATGCAAGTAGTTTAGGTAATGGCGACTATTTATTATTTGGTCACGATAGTGCTGATATTACAACATGGACAACTACTGATGATGCCAACGGAGGGACTAATTCGCAACGCTTAGCCCGTGAATGGAGATTTAATGAAACCAACGATGTTGGAGCAATAACTATTGGAATTGACACCTCCATATTACCAGCAAAAACAGCTGAATATGTACATTATGTGATTTGGGTTGATAATGATGGTACTTTTGCTACAGGCGCTATCCAATACCCTCTTGAATTAAATGGAGACTATTATGAAGCTGCAAATATTAGCATCTCAGATGGACAATATTTAGCAATAGGAATAATTCGCCCAGTTGTACAATTTACTGCAGCAAGTTCTAATGGAGATGAATTTACTACACCAGTACAGCTTTATGTTGAACTTAATTACGAATTAAGTTATGATGTTGATATTAACTATATTATTACAGGAGGCACAGCAACAGGTAGTGGAACTGATTATACATTAAGCAATGGTAGTCTTACAATATCGGCAGGAACGACATTAGATAGCATTAGCCTTATTGTTGTTAACGATAAAATTATTGAAGCAAACGAAACAATAACTTTACAAATAAATTCTCAAACTTCAAGTGTTCAGGAAGGAACTATTAATTATACTTATACTATTAATGATGATGAAACAGGACGTGAAATCCAATTTAGTAAAACCGATTCAAGTCACGCTGAAAACCTCACTCCTATTAGTCTTACTATTGAAGTAAATAATGTTGATGATTATAATCCAACCACTGTAAATTATTCAATAACAGGAGGTTCAGCCACTGGAAATGGGACTGATTATACTCTATCCAATGGTACTGCCACAATTATTGCTGGTAACTCAACAACTACTATTGACGTTGTAGTTAATGATGATGCAATTGATGAAGACAATGAAGAAATTGAGATAACCCTCTCAGGACCAACAAATTCAAATTTAGGGGCAAATACCATATTTAAAGATACAATTGTTGATAATGATGCATCAATTATCCAATTTAGAGATTCAACATCATTTGCTGCCGAAGATATAGATTCAGCAAATATTATTATAGAATTATCAACTGCACAGGGAAGTGATGTAGATATTGATTATACAATTACAGGTGGAACAGCAACTGGTGGAGGAACAGATTACACTTTAGCAAATGGCACATTTACAATTGCAGCAGGATTAACTTCCGATACATTAAAAATTGAAATTATTGATGATAGCGATATTGAAACAGATGAGTCAATAAGGATAACACTTTCAAATCCTACTATTGTTTCTCTGGGTGACGACACTGTACATTTAATTACTATAAACGATAATGACTTTGCAGGATATACTGGTCCAGCTGGAGTTGGCGATACTTCAAATAATAAATTATGGCTACGTGCCGATGATATTACAGGTTTAAATGACGCGGACCCTATTTCAACCTGGTCTGATACTTCAGGAAAAAATAATGATGCTATTCAATTAATTTCGGCATCGCGGCCAACTTATCGGGTAAATTCAATTAATGAATTACCTGCTGTACGATTTGATGATACTGATGACTTTTTTGAAAATGTTGTTGAAATAACGAGTCAAAATATTTCAATTTTTGCTGTATTTAATATGACAGCAGCTACCGACGGGCCACTTTGGCAAACTGAAAAACAGGGTACTTCAGGTTTATTCCCCAGGTACACGAATAATATCAGGTATTTAGATAGAGGAAATGTATGGTTACAGCAAAGCCCATCAGAATTTAATGATTCAACCTGGTATATTACATCTGCAATATATGGAACTGGTTCTACAGAACTTTTCCAGGATGGAACTTCTGTTGAAAGTTATGCAGGTAATGCAATTGTAGTTGATAGTTTGCAAATAGCTTACAGGGCTACCTCTGCTCCAAATGGATACTTTGGTGGAAATGTTGCTGAATTTATTTTCTTTAAAAATGATTTAAATGATGCACAGCGAATAATTATTGAAAATTACCTATCATCAAAATACAATATTTCTATTACTAATGACCATTTTACTTTCGATGAATATTATGACTTAGACCTTGCTGGTATTGGTCGTGAAGATGCTTCGAATTTCCACACAGTTGCAAAATCAAATAATATATTAAAAATAAGTAATGCAAGTAGCTTAGATGATGCTGATTACTTGTTGTTTGGACACGATGATGCAGCAATGTCATCCTGGTCAACTACAGAAACACCTTCAGGTAGTTCTAACATACAACGAATTGACAGAGAGTGGCGGTTTGATGAAACTGGAAATGTTGGCTTAATAACCGTTGGTATTGATACAACATTATTGCCTGCTAAACCTGTCGGATATAATACTTATGTTATTTGGATAGATAATGATGGCTATTTTAATGCAGGCGCAACACAATATCCATTAAGCTTAAACGGGAACTATTATGAAGCAACAGGCGTTGAATTAAGCGATAGTAATTTCTTAGCTATTGGAGTTTGTAAACCAATTATTCAATTTACTGATACT